>JAFPQL010000033.1 GCA_017414145.1 Oscillospiraceae bacterium
CATATATCAAGGTGTTGAGAATAATACTCGCTATTGGTCTGCTACACACAACAGCCGTTCTTTACGATATGGAAGCGCAGTTGGTTTTAATTACAATTATAGGCATAGACAGCGGTCGGGCTCGCAGTGCCGAGCGCAAATGTGTGCTCCGCTTTTCTGCCGGGCTCGTTCAGAACACTGCACGGGATATTCCACGCATGCTGCTTTCCTGTGCTGTCAACCAGAAACACCGGGATCACATTGCTGTTCCAGCCGCTCACATCATTTGTGCATTCCAGCTCCAGCCGGACGGACTGCCTGAGCTCCGCAGGTGTGTCATCGTAGACGGAAAACACCGCCCTGACTGCATAGGAGCGCCGGATGTCATCCGTCAGCGTGATCTGTGCGTCTTTGTAGGTTGTGGTTTCGGAAGCTGTGCCGTTCATCTGCGTGACCTCATAACGGTCGAATACACAGCCGGAAGCAGGCTTTGCCGAAAGGGTCACGCTGCCGCTCTGATAGCTGCCGCCGCCGGTTACCGTGCCGAGCTCCGCGTCATATTCGACGGAAACGGCATACATGTCGTTCCGCACACTTCCGCCGGAGGAAACGACAGCAGCACCAGTAAATTCAGGGTACGGATCTGCACCGAGATTCTGATAAAACACATTCGCAGCGACAGTATTGTGGATGCCGTAGGCGTAGTTCAGTAAGACACCGCCTGTATCGCTTCTGCAATTCAGCTCATATGCCGCTTTGCCGGATACGAGATCCTCCTCTGAGACCCATGCCGCTTCACAGTCGCCGCCCTTGCCGTTCAGGCTGCCTGCCGTGCCGGACAGCGCACGGCACCAGTTTGTCAGTGTCGTATTGCCCGAGACCGCGCCGACCTTTCCGTCGCCGCTGACATGGCCTGCGTTGAGGCTGCATGCGCAGATGCCCTCACCGACAATTCCGCCGACATATGTATCACCGTGAACTGTACCGAGATTGATGCAGCCGAGCACACGGCTGTTCTGGGTCTGCCAGCCGACAATTCCGCCGATGTGATCATCGCCGCTGCTGAACACTTCGCCTTCATTCCGGCAGCTGAAAATGACAGCATCACTGCTGCTTTCGCCGCAGATGCCGCCGACGCGCTCTGCCCAGTCGCCGCCGCCCACTCTGCCGTAATTGGCGCAGTATTCGATTTTTCCGCCTTCGCAGAAGCCGGTAATTCCGCCGACATTGTTCCAGTCGCATTCCACAGCGCCGCGATTGACGCAGCCGCGGATATTGGCTCTGCTGTATCCTGCGATGCCGCCGCGGTAGGAGTCACGGTCGTAGGAATTGACGCGGGCATTCTGCGTGCAGTTTTCAATATAGCCTGCAAATTCCGCCAGTCCGCAGATACCGCCCTGATAATCCTCTGTTGCTTTGGGCAGTGTGATTTCGCTGTAAATATCGGAGATATGACCCGCGCGCAGCCAGCCGCAGACGCCGCCGACAACGGTATCACCGGTGACCGATCCCTGAATTGCAAAATGGCAGATCGAGCCGCCGTCTGCACAGCCGAAGAAGCCGGTATACTGATCGCTGCCCGTGACCGTCAGCCCGATAATTGCATGTCCGCCGCCGTTGAAGCTGCCCCGGAACGGGCTGTCCTTTGTGCCGATTTTCTGCCATTCCGAGCCGCAGAGGTTCAGATCCTTTTTCAGTACAATCGTTTTTCCGTAAAAATCCGTCACCCTGTCCCGCACGAGCTGTGCGGCGCCGGCAAGCTGGCTTGCAGAGTCAATGGTATAGGTATATGCGGCCGTATCTGCATAATACCAACTGCTGTCGGATGAACCGTCCCAGTAATCCCAAGCGCTGCCGCCGCAATCGGAACGGCTTGCGCCCCATTCACTGCGGGGCTTGACCGTTGTTTCCGGCACGAACCGGAACCGCTGATTGCTGCCGTTGTTTTTCGGATACAGCACGATCGCCGCGCCTGAAGCGGCAGTCGCGCCAAAGTTATCCAGAACCAGCGACGGATCGAGCTTGCTGTGGATAAAATAGCTGTCATCCCCGGCATCCTCCAGCTTCCAGAGCTGGCTGTCAGAGCCGTTATAGGGGGACACTGTCAGTCCCTGCCCCTGCGCTGCGGCGCCGTTGACCGTCATCACATTTCCCGTGGCGGAATCTGTGAAAGAGCAATAGCCGTC
>JAFPQL010000034.1 GCA_017414145.1 Oscillospiraceae bacterium
ATCGACATATACGACAGCATATCGTTCATCCAGCCCATATTCCACTTGAAATTGAAGCCGAGGCCGCCGATGTCGGTCGGCTTGGTGACGAGCGGCCACGCGGTGGATTCCTCCGCGATCATCAGCACATCGGGATGCCGTGCAAAGACCGCTTCATTGAGCTGCTTCAAGAAATCAACAGCTTCAAGATTCTCTCTGCCGCCGTTGACATTCGGGCGCCACTCGCCGTCGCGCCGGTCGTAGTCGAGATAGAGCATCGAGGCGACCGCGTCCACGCGCAGTCCGTCGATGTGGAATTCGTCGAGCCACCAGCACGCCGAGGAGATCAGGAACGAGCGCACCTCCGGGCGGCCGTAGTCAAAGACTCTGGTACCCCAGCCCTTGTGCTCCTGCTTGAGCGGGTCGGTGTACTCATAGAGACATCCGCCGTCAAATTCATAAAGACCCTGCTCGTCCTTCGGGAAATGCGCCGGCACCCAGTCCAGAATGACGCCGATGCCCGCCTGATGGAACAGATCGACCATTTTTCGGAAATCGTCGGGTGTGCCGAAGCGCGAGGTCGGGGCGAAATAGCCCGTGACCTGATAGCCCCATGAGCCGTCGAACGGATATTCCGTCAGCGGCATGAATTCGATGTGCGTATAGGACAGCGACTGCATATACGGGATGATGCGCTTTGCAAACTCCGTATAGCTGAGCGGATTGCCGTCCTCATAGGTCTGCCACGAGGCGAAATGCACCTCATAGATATTGACCGGACTCTTGTAGATGTTTGATGCTGCCTTTTTCTTCTGCCACGCGGCATCCTTCCAGCGGTAAGCCGAGGCGTAGAGCTTGGTCGCGTTCTGCGGCGCCGTCTCGAAGTGCAGCCCGTAGGGGTCGTTCTTGAGCAGAACGGTGCCGGACTGTGTCAGGATGCTGTATTTATAGATCGTGAACTGCGGCAGCGCGGGGAGCATCAGTTCCCAGACACCGTCCGCGATTTTCCGCATCGGGTCTGCGTGGTGATTCCACCCGTTGAAATCGCCGACCACCGATACATTGACCGCGTTCGGCGCCCAGACCCGGAAGACCGTATATTCCTTCTGTCCCTCCCGGACGGAATGTGCGCCGAAGAAGCGCTGTGCATCATAGTTTCTGCCCTGATAAAAGAGGTGCAGCGGAAAGTCGTTGCGATTTTGCTGTTCAGCCGTATTCATGCTCTCACTCCCGTCCGGTAAACCGTGCCTGCCGGACTTGTCCTTTCTTCAGGATTTCTGTGCCGATTCTGTTTTGTTCCCGGACACACCGGCAGTGTGCCGTATATACATTTTACCATAAATCGCCGAATTTATCAAGCGTTTCTTGTGCAATCCCTCAAATTTCAGAATATCGCCCATTTTTGTCGGCGTGATTTGTGCAATTTGTCGGCTGAAGACGGCAGAGTGTGAACATTCTGTGTATATTTTGAATATTTGCAGTGGGCGGCAATCAGTTCAGTGCCGCAGCAAGAACCGTCACATCGTCACGCGGCACGCCCTTGGCATCGCGCTGGGCTTTGGCGCAGACAGTGTG
The DNA here is from genome assembly GCA_017414145.1 of Oscillospiraceae bacterium. Next base: position 1,555 of record JAFPQL010000034.1, read on the forward strand.
CGCCAGCGTCTGTAAATCGCCGCCCTGCGAGAGCCGCTGCCGGATGTACGGATAGAGCGAATCGTCCAGTCCGTCCGAGAGCAAGAAAAGCATATCGCCGCGCTCCAGCCGCAGGACGGTCGTGTAGGGTCTGGTCTGCGGGAGAATGCCGATCGGGTCGGTCGCGGCCTGACAGAGCGTGATCCGTTCGCCGTGCTTGATGAGGGTCGGGCCCGCGCCGTATTTATAAAGTGTGACGGCGGCGGTGTCGGTGCAGATGCGGGCGACATCGAGTGTCGCAAAGCGCTCCTCGCCCGATTTGGTCAGCATGACGGCGTTGACGATCGCGGCGGCCGCTTCGCACTTCACGCCGGACTGCACCAGCGCCCGGAAATTGGAGAGGACGATCCGCGCATCGACGGCGGCGTGACGCCCCGACCCCATGCCGTCCGAGATGACGAGATAGACCGCGCCCTCGCCGTCGGTGAAGGTGTCCCAGCAGTCGCCGCAGGGCTCGTCCTCGTGTACGGCGCACTGCGCGGCGGCAGTCGAGACTTCATAGCCGCCCGCGCTTTGCAGAATGAGCCTTCGTGTGCCGCCCGCCTTCTCCTCGCCGCAGACGGTCAGGGGCTTTTGCAGCGCATCCTGTAAGCAGGCGGCGACGGCGCCGCTCTCGGTCGGGTCGGAGACAGGGAGATACAGCTCGATCAGCAGACGGTTCTTTACCGGAACGGAAACCGCCGCCGCTTCATACGGGATGCGGCAGCGGTCGAGGGTTCCCGTGACCAGACGGGTCATCTCGCGGCTGCCGGTGCGCTGTGTCTGCACACCGGCGCGGTGCAGCAGCTCCTCGGTCATGCGCATCTGCGAAAAGAGCATGGACTGCGATTCCCGCAGGCGCGCCGTCAGGATGCGGGCAGCGGCATTTTTCCGCTTGACACGGTGAAATTCCTCTGTGAGGCGCTCCGGCTTCAGGCAGCCCTCCGGCGGTGTGAGCGGCGCGGACAGCTCGGCGTCGGACATCTCCCGGAAGCAGCGCTTTGTCTCGCCGCCGCCGCTTTCCCAGCAGGTTGCGCGGCTTCTGCATCTGCTGCACACCGCCTCGCAGACCTGTTCGGCGGGATCGCCCGGCTCGTCGCTGCGGGCGAGCATATTCGCAATGCGTTCCGCCGAACCGCGCACCCGCCCGATGGAGCCGGAGAGGAACTCCATCCGGGCGCCGGTCAGTGCCGCGAAATCGGCCTCTGCGTCACTGAACTGCAACAGGGCGTCGGCCATGTCCCCGACCGGCAGGAACAGAAAGAGCAGTCCGCCGAGCGCGAAGCTGAGGAATACTGCCGCCGCGGACGCCGTCTGTCCCGCGAGCAGCAGCCCGATGCCTGCCGCCGTTTGCATGAGGACAAAGAGCACGCCGCGTCCTCTGCCGGACAGATATCCCGCCGCCAGCCCGGCCGTCGGGAGCACCGCCGCAAATCCGGCATATTCCGAGCCGGCGAGCAGCATGGCGCAGGCGGCCAGCGTCCCGCAGATCACGCCGCCTGCCGTGCGGTATCGCTTTGCGGCGCTCAGGACGAGAAACGCCGCTGCCATTGCGCCGAAATGGAGCATGAACAGCCGCAGGGAGCAGAGCGCTGCCAGTGCGGCCGTTCCGCAGACGGCGGCGGGGAGCGCATCGGCGGGACGCAGCCGCAGCGGGAGTCCGTTTGCGCAGCAGCGCAGCACCGCACCGGCGCAGAGTGCCAGCAGCGCCGCGGCGAGCGCCCCCGCCAGCAGGACGAGCCAGTCCCCTGTGCCGATCAGGCCGCCGATGCTGAAAATCAGTGCGGAGAGCAGCGTGCTTCCGCCGGCGAGAACGGCTGCACGCAGCGGATTGCTCCTGCTGCCGAGCAGCCAGCGGATCAGAACCGTCAGGGCGAGCGAGCAGACGGCGACCGGCGCCCCGCTGAGCATACCGGTGAGGGCGTATGTAAAGAAGGTGCCCGCGAGCAGCGCCAGCCCGCAGACCGGCGGCAGCGCGGCGGCCAGTGCCGTATTCAGCGGAATCAGAAAGCCGTTGAAGCGTGCCGCCGCCAGCAGGCACGCTCCGCCTGTGCAGAGGAGCAGCCCCGCCGTGCGCAGCATCGGCAGGCGGAGTCTCTCCCGGTCGGGATGTTTCATGTCTTCATTCCTCATTTCGTGTGCATTCGCGCAGCGTTTCCGCGCGCAGGATCATTATACCAGAAAGAATGCGCGAATTTTGTCAAAGGGATACCCCGCCGTGCGGGCACTCTGACGGAGCACTGATTTTTCAGACAATTCCGCCCGTGTGTCTGAATTCGCTTGACATTGCGGGGAATCTATGGTATAATGACAGCACACCCTGTGCCGGCACACTGTGTGCTGAACAGGAACCGAGGAAAGGAGCGCCGGCGCTATGGCTGAACCGCACACCGGTCTGATCTGTGATGAGATCTCGGAAAAAATCATCGGCATCGCGGCCGACCTCGTGAGAGAGGAAGGCGCTCACCGCGTCAATGTCAGAAAAATCATCGCCCGTCTCGGCGTGACGAACCGCGTCTTTTACAACCGCTTCAAAAACTGCGACGAGGTGCTGCGGATTGTCTATTCCCGCGCCGTCGTGCAGACCAGAGAGGCGATTGTGCCGGACTTTTCGGACAAGGAGAGCTTTGTCCGCTTCTGTCTGGATGCCGCCGAGCAGGTGTTAGTTTCCACCTACGACATGAAAATGCAGTTTTCCCGCTATGTGTTCGAGCATGACTCCCTGACAGAGGAAAACCGCCTCTGGTGGAAGGAACATATCATCCGGAATTATGAATACGCCCGCAGCAAAGGCTATGTCGGCGAGGCGGACACCGATGCGCTCTGCTACGCAATCTGGTGCTTCTGCCGCGGCTATTACGCCGACATCGCGGCACGCGGCATGGAAAAGGCGGATGCCGTCCGGTATTTCCGGTACGGCTTTGGCTGCCTGCTGAACGGGATCATGATTCCGGACGGCGCTTTGCGGAGCGAACAAGCAGAGGAGAGACAATCATGAGCATCAGAATCATCGGAACCGGCTCCTATGTGCCGGAGAAAATCGTGACAAACGACGACCTTTCGCAGATGGTCGATACCTCAGACGAGTGGATCACCCAGCGCGTCGGCGTGAAGCAGCGCCGCGTCTCCGTCAGCGAGACAACGGCCGATCTCGGCACAAGGGCGGCACAGCGGGCGCTGGAGGCTGCCGGCATCTCCGCGGAGGAGCTGGACCTGATTGTCACGGCGACCGTCAGCGGCGACAGCATCTGTCCGTCCACGGCGGCGCTCATCCAGACGGCCATCGGCGCGAAATGTCCGGCATTCGACATCAGCTCGGCGTGCAGCGGCTTTCTCTTTGCACTCGATACCGCGGCGGCATTCATCGCACGCGGCGGCATCCGGCACGCACTGGTCATCGGGACGGAGCGCCTGAGCCGGGTGCTGAACTGGACCGACCGCTCCACCTGCGTCATCTTCGGCGACGGCGCCGGCGCGGCTGTGGTCGCGCCCGGAGACAGCTATCTTGTCTCGCATCTGTTCACGCAGGGCAACGCCGATGTGCTTTCGATTCCCGCGGGCAAGGGCAATTCGCCGTTTTATGAGCGCGAGGAGCCGGTCTATCAGGTCACGATGAACGGGCAGGAAACCTTCAAATTCGCCGTGCGGCGCATCGTGGACGACATCCGTCTGGTCACGGAGCAGGCGGGCATCACGCCGGAGCAGCTCCGGTATATCGTGCCGCATCAGGCAAACAGCCGCATCATCGACCTCGCCGCGAGAAAGCTCGGCGTGCCGATGGAGAAATTCCGGCTGAACATCGACCGGTACGGCAACACCTCCTCCGCAAGCGTCGCAATCTCGCTTGACGAGCTGGTGCGCAGCGGCGAGCTGCGGCAGGGCGATCTGATCGCGCTCTGTGCCTTCGGCGGCGGACTTTCCAGTGCCGCCTGCATCATTCGCTGGTAATCTGCCGGAAGCGGCAGCGCCACATATATTTTATCAGGGAGGAAATCAACCATGGACAGCGCAAAAATCATTGAGGTGCTCGCAAACCACCTCGAAATGGATCCGTCTGAAATCACCGAGGAAACCACCTTTGCAGAGCTGGGCGTCGATTCGCTCGAAGCCGTCGAAATCATGATGGAGATGGAAGACGAGCTGGGCGTCGGCGAGATCAACCCGCAGGAAGCCGGCAAGTCCGTCAAGGAGCTGGTCGATTACATCAACTCCAAGCAGGGCTGATCCTATGCGGCAGACAGCAGTTCTCTGCGATCTGCTTGGCATCCGGTATCCGGTGCTGCAGGGCGGCATGGCGCATATCTCGGACGCCCGCCTTGCGGCAGCGGTCTCCGAGGGCGGCGGACTGGGCATCCTTTCCGCGGCTCACGGCGACCCGGAGCGGCTCGCAGCTCAGATTGACGAAATCCGTGCCATGACGAACAAGCCCTTCGGCGTGAATCTCATGCTGCGCGGTGAACATATTGACGCACTGGCCCGCGTCGTCGCGGAGAAGAAGGTCGCCGTCGTCACGACGGGCGCCGGCTCCCCGACGGAGTATATCCCGATGTGGCGCGAGGCGGGTGTGAAGGTCATCCCCGTGATCTCCACGGCGGCAATGGCACAGCTCATGGAGAAATCCGGCGCCGACGCGGTGGTCGCGGAGGGCACGGAGTCCGGCGGCCATGTCGGCGAAATGACGACCATGGCGCTGGTGCCGCAGGTCTGTGACGCGGTTTCGATTCCGGTCATCGCGGCGGGCGGCATCGCGGACGGCAGAGGCGTCGCGGCAGCACTGATGCTCGGCGCGGTCGGCGTCCAGCTCGGCACGCGCTTTCTGGTCGCCGAGGAATGCTGCGTGCATCCCGAATACAAGGCGAGAGTGCTGAAGGCGAAGGACAGCTCCACGATTGTCACGGGCAGACGGCTCGGACACCCCGTCCGCAGTCTCAAGACGGCATTCTCCCGTGCCTACGCAAAGGCGGAGTACACCGACATTTCCGATGAGGATCTGGAAGCGATGGCAGTCGGCACGCTGCGTGCGGCAGTCGCGGATGGCGATGCGAAAAAGGGCTGCTTCCTCGCGGGGCAGATCTCCGGCATGGTCAATCGGGAACAGCCCGCAGCGGAGATTGTCGCGGAAATCATGGCAGAGGCGGAGTCGCTTCTGAAAAAGGGAGCAGAATAATGGGAAAAATCGCATTTCTCTTTGCCGGACAGGGCGCACAGTATCCGGGCATGGGCAAATCGCTCTGCGAATGCAGCCCGGCGGCAAAGGCGCTGTATGATATGGCCGAGGCAATCCGCCCCGGCACGGCGGAACAGTCCTTTGCGGGCTCTGCGGAGGATCTGAAACGCACCGAGAACACCCAGCCCTGCCTGTATCTGGTCGATCTGGCGGCGGCGCTGGCGCTGGAAGAAGCCGGCGTACACGCGGACGCGGCAGCGGGCTTTTCGCTCGGTGAAATCGCGGCGCTGGCGTTCGCGGGGGTCTACTCCGCGGCGGACGGCTTCCGCATCGTGACGGAGCGCGGCAGACTGATGCAGCAGGCATCCGAGGCCGCCGATACCGCGATGTGCGCGGTCGTGAAGCTCGACGCGGAAACAGTGGACCGCACGGCAAAGGAATTTCCGGAGCTGTACGCGGTCAACTTCAACTGCCCCAGCCAGACCGTAGTCTCCGGACTGCGCGGCAGTATGCCGGCATTTCAGGAGAAAATCAAGTCGCTGGGCGGCAGATGTATCCCGCTGGCGGTCAGTGCGGCGTTCCATTCGCCGTTCATGAACGCGGCGTCGGCAGAGTTCGGCCGGGCGCTCGCGGCGTATTCCTTCTCCGGCGGCAGAATGCCGGTCTGGGCAAATCTCACGGCGGCGCCCTATGAGGCGGCAAAAACCGCCGAAACGATGACCGCGCAGATCTGCAATCCGGTGCGCTGGCAGGAGACAGTCGAACACCTGATCGCGGAGGGCTTCACGGACTTCATCGAGGTCGGCGCGGGCAGAACGCTTTCGGGTCTTGTGAAGAAAATCTCGGCGGATGTGCGCGTTTTCAATGTGGAAAACGCGGAAACGCTCGCCGAAACGGTAAAGGCGGTGCAGGAATCATGCTGAACGGAAAAGTCGCGGCCGTCACCGGCGGTGCCAGAGGCATCGGCGCGGCGGTCTGCAAAAAACTGGCATCTCTCGGCGCGGATATCGCGGTCATCGACCTGATGGCCTCCGAGTCCGCGGAGGCGCTTGCGGCGGAGCTGACGGCACAGTACGGCGTGCGGGCGAAGGTCTACGCCTGCAATGTCTCCGACGCGGAGCAGTGCAAGGCAACGGTCAAGGCGATTCTCGCCGATTTCGGCGCCCTGACGATTCTCGTCAACAACGCGGGCATCACGCGGGATTCCCTGATGCTCTCGATGAAGGAGGCGGACTTCGACGCCGTCATCAACACGAACTTAAAGGGCGTCTTCAACATGACACAGGCGTGCTACCGCCCGTTCATGAAGGCGAAGTACGGCAAGATTGTCAATCTCGCATCTGTTTCGGGAATGCTCGGCACGGCGGGACAGGCGAACTATGCCGCGTCGAAGGCGGGCGTCATGGCGCTGACCAAGGTCACGGCGCGGGAGCTGGCATCGAGAAATGTCACCTGCAATGCCGTCGCACCGGGCTTCATCGCAACGGATATGACCGCTGCCATCAGCGAGGAGGCGACCGAGAACTATCTGAAGTCGATCCCGCTTGGACGCGCCGGCAGACCGGAGGATGTCGCAAATCTGATTGCCTTTCTGGCGTCGCCGGAGTCGGATTATCTCACCGGCGAGGTCATCCGCATTGACGGCGGACTGGCAATATCGTAACAATTCCCGATTCGGAGGTTTATATGGCAAACAGAAGAGTAGTAGTGACCGGCATGGGTGCAGTCACCCCGATCGGATGCGATCTGGCATCGTTCTGGGCGGGACTCTGCGCCGGAAAAAACGGCATTGATTTCATCACGCGGTTCGATGCCTCCGAGCTGAAAGCCAAGCTCGCCGCCGAGGTGAAGGACTTTGACCCGAAGCAGTATCTCGATGCGAAGCTCGTGCGCCAGACCGACCGCTGCCAGCAGTATGCACTTGCTGCCGCGGATCAGGCCGTCGCGGATGCCGGCATTGCGGGCAAGGCGGCGCCGGAACGGTTCGGTGTGTATTTCGGCTCCGGCATCGGCGGCTTCGAGACCTTCGTCAGCGAGCACTGCAATTTCTTAAACCGCGGCCCGTCCCGCGTGTCGCCCTTTTTCATCACGAAGATGATTGCCAATATGTCTGCGGGACAGATCGCAATCCGCTACGGTGCGCAGGGTCCCTGTCTGGACATCACGACCGCCTGCGCGACCGGCACGAACGCCGTCGGAGAAGCCATGCGCGCAATCCGGCACGGCTATGCGGATGTCATGCTGGCGGGCGGCGCCGACGCGGTGATTCATCCGCTGGCGATGTCCGGCTTTATCAACTGTCAGGCGCTGACCGAATCGACTGATAAGGACGCGGCGTCCATTCCGTTTGACAAGCGCAGAAACGGCTTTGTCATGGGCGAGGGCTCCGGTGTGCTCGTGCTGGAGGAATATGAACACGCCGTCGCACGCGGCGCGCATATCTATGCGGAGCTGGCGGGCTACGGCTCGACCTGCGACGCCTTCCATGTCACCGCGCCGGACAGCGAGGCAAAGGCTTCGTCCAAGGCGATTGCGGATGCCTTCGCCGAGGCGGACTATCAGGGCAGCGCGTCGGAAATCTACATCAACGCGCACGGCACCAGCACACCCCTCAACGACAAGACCGAGACTGCCGCGATCAAGCGCGCCTTCGGTGAAGAGACGGCAAAGTCGCTGCACATCAGCTCGACCAAGTCGATGACCGGCCACCTGCTCGGCGCAGCGGGCGCCGTCGAGGCGATTGCCGCAGTCAAGGCACTGGAAACCGGCATCATCCCGCCGACGATCAATTACAGAGAGCCCGACCCGGAGTGCGATCTGGACATCACGCCGAACACCGCACTGAAAACGCCGGTTTCGCTGGCACTTTCCACCTCTCTGGGCTTCGGCGGCCACAACGCCTGCATCGCGTTCCGGAAGATCTGAGCGCTGAGGCGGGCAAACGGGAAATCCCGTTCGCGCCGTTCCGGATGATATCATAAACAGTTATTGAAAAGGAGAAATCGTCATGAACCGCACAGAGCTGATGGAGCTGCTCCCCCACAGAAACAGTATGCTGCTGCTCGATGAAGCAGAGCTGACCGACGGCGAGGCGCACGGAAAGCGGAAAATCACCGGAGAGGAGTTCTTTCTGGACGGCCATTTTCCGGGACATCCGGTTGTACCGGGCGTGATTCTCTGTGAGATCATGGCGCAGTCGGTCTGTGTGTGCCTGCCGAAACAGGCAGACGGCGCGCAGCCGCTGACCTTCTTCACCGGCATCGACAAGGTGAAGTTCCGCAGACCCGTCGTGCCGGGCGATACCTTTGAGACAAAGTGCAGCATCACCAAGTCCAGAGGCCCGTTTTACTGGGCAAAGGGCGAGGGCTTTGTGGACGGACAGCTCTGCGTCAGTGCGGAGTTCTCGTTCATGATTCAGAAGGCGGAGGAGCAGAAATGAGCATTTTAGACGGCATTTTCGGCAGCCGTGCCGTGGGGCAGCAGCCGCCCAGAGTCTGCAAAAAATGCGGCACGGAGATTCCGTACAAGGAGTGTGCCGCGAATCACTGCATCTGCACGGGCTGCGGCGCGTATTTCAGAATGCGTGCGGCAGAGCGTCTCGACGAGACTGCCGATGCGGGCAGCTTCCAGGAAATTGACAAAAAGCTGCGCGGGAAAAATCCGATCGGCTTTCCGGATTATCAGGCGAAGCTCGAAAAGGCTGAGTCTGCCAGCGGTCTGAACGAGGGCGTTGTCTGCGGAACGGCGAAAATCGGCGGCAATGACTGCGGCCTGTTCATCATGGATTCCGCGTTTATGATGGGCAGCATGGGAACGGCGGTCGGCGAGAAGATCACGCGCCTGTTTGAGAAGGCGACGGCAATGGATCTGCCGGTTGTCGGGTTCATCACATCGGGCGGCGCCCGGATGCAGGAGGGCATTTTCTCTCTGATGCAGATGGCGAAGGTCTCCGGCGCGGTCAAGCGCCACAGCGAGGCGGGCAATCTCTACATCGCCGTGCTGACCGACCCGACCACGGGCGGCATCACCGCGAGCTTTGCCATGCAGGGCGACATCATCATCGCCGAGCCGAAGGCACTGATCGGCTTTGCCGGACAGCGCGTCATCGAGCAGACGACCGGCGAGAAGCTCCCCGCGGGCTTCCAGCGTTCGGAATTTCTGCTGGAGCACGGCTTCATCGACATGATTGAGGAACGCCCGCGCATCCCGTATACGCTGGCGAAGCTGCTCTCCCTGCACCGCAGAAGCGCGGCAGGAGCATAACGGAAGGAAGGCAGAACATGGCACAGGCAGAGAACAAGACCGCCTATGAGCGCGTACAGGCCGCCCGCAGCGGCAAGCGCCCGATGGGGGCCTACTACATTGAGCACATGATCGACGATTTCGTCGAGCTGCACGGAGACCGCCGTTATGCGGACGATCCGGCGATCATCGGCGGCATCGGCTTTATCAACCACATTCCCGTCACGGTCATCGCCATGGAACGCGGCGACACGATCGAGGAACGGATGCGGCGGCATTTCGGCTGCCCGAAGCCGGAGGGATACCGCAAGGCGCTCCGGCTGATGAAGGAGGCGGAGAAATTTCACCGCCCCGTGGTCTGCCTGATCGGCAGCTCCGGCGCGTACTGCGGCATTGATGCCGAGGAGCGCGGACAGGGTGAGGCAATCGCCGAAAACCTCTACGAAATGATGGGGCTGAAAACGCCCGTGATTTCGGTTGTCGTCGGCGAGGGCGGCAGCGGCGGCGCACTGGCGCTCGGCGTCTGCGATACCGCGGTGATGCTTGAAAACGCCGTATATTCGGTAATTTCGCCGGAGGGCTGCGCGACAATTCTGTGGAAGGACGCATCCAAGGCGGCGGAGGCGGCGGAGCATCTGCGGCTGACATCTTACGATCTGCTGGAATTCGGCATCATCGAGAAGCTGATTCCGGAGGCGGGCAAATCCGACCGCGAAATCTGCTCGGAATTAAAGCGGTTTCTGCTCTCGGAAATCACGCGGCTGTCGCAGCTTTCCTCTGAGGAGCTGCTCTCTGCGCGGTATGAAAAATTCAGAAAAATCGGCGCATGATGCCGGAAAGGATCAGACTATGACAGAATCCAGAATTCAGACAAAAGACCTTGCGATCACAGCGCTCTGCGCGGCAATCATTGCCGTGTGTGCGCAGATTTCGATTCCCCTGCCGAACATGGTGCCGATCACGCTGCAGACGCTTGCGGTGGCATTCTGCGGCTATCTGCTGGCGCCGAAATTTGCGGCACTGGCGATTACGGTATATCTGCTGCTGGGCGCGGTAGGTGTGCCGGTGTTCTCGTCATTCCGGGGCGGCTTCCATATGCTGACCGGTCCGACGGGCGGTTTTCTGCTGGGGTTCATCCCGATGGTGCTGCTCTGCTCGCTGACGCGGCGGAAGATTCTGGCGCTGCTGCTTGGGCTGCTGGGACTGGCGGCGTGTCATCTGGCGGGCGTATTGCAGTATATGCTGCTGACGCACATCGGCTTTGCGGCGGCGGCGCTGAAGGTATCGGTGCCGTTCCTTGTGAAGGACATTGCGAGCGTGATGATTGCGATGATTCTGGCGGTGAAAATCCGGCCGCTGCTGAAGCTGAAATAAGCGCTGAGGCGGGGCGGGCATTGCCCGGCTGGAATGCGAAATGCGAAATGCGGAATGCGGAATGAAAAGTTCGGAATCATTCGCGGCGTGTATCCAAACTAAAGTTTTTGGTCGAGC
>JAFPQL010000035.1 GCA_017414145.1 Oscillospiraceae bacterium
AAATTTGGTAATTAAATATAAGATATACTCCTCAATGACGACCTTTGCGCCGCTCTCGCCGAAAATCTTGTCCTCCATGATGACTCTGACGGCATCGACGGCCTCGTCCTCGTTCTGCGCGATGATGACGCCTTTTCCGAGCGCCAGACCGTCCGCCTTGACGACGGTCGGATAGGTATCCTGTTCGCGGATGTAGGCAATGGCCTTCTCCGCGTCGTCAAAGACCTCGTATTTCGCGGTCGGGATGCCGTATTTCTTCATCAGTTGCTTGGAAAAGACCTTGCTGCCCTCGATGATCGCGGCGGCTTTGGACGGTCCGAAGACTCTGAAGCCGTTTTCGCGCAGCAGATCGGCCATGCCCAGCACGAGCGGGTCATCCGGTGCGACAAAGACCCAGTCTGCGCTGAGCTCCTTTGCCAGCGCGAGCATTCCGTCCAGATCGGTCGCCTTGACCGGGTGGCATTCTGCGTATTTCGCAATGCCGCCGTTTCCGGGCGCGCAGTGCAGCTCCGTCACACGCGGGCTCTCTGCGAGCTTCATGATGATGGCGTGCTCTCTGCCGCCGCCGCCGACTACCAGTACCTTCATAATTTATGATTCCTTTCAAAAAGGTATCCGCTTCGCGGATGATTCAAAATGAGACTTCGCCCCTGCGGGCATTGCCTGCATCTAAAGCGCTCCAGCAGCAGAGTGAGAACGGTTTGTCTCCTTCTCCGCAGCAGAACCGTACAAAAGCGAAAAGATACGGAACAGTTCCTCGCTGCTCGTTCCGAACTTCTAACTCCCCGTTTCGCATTCCGCATTCACGGAAAGCATTTCCGGGGTCAGTTCGCGGATTTCACAAAAGTGGATTTTTTTCAGCGCGGGGGTGTTCATCAGGGCGCGCATGATGCCGCCGTGACAGACAATCAGCAGTGTCCCGATGTCCTTCCTTGCGAGAAAGGGCTGAATCGCGCCGATTGCACGCGCACGCATCTGTTCATGCGTCTCCCACAGCGGGTATCTGTCATCGGGTCGGTGGACGCCGGCATTTGCCTTGTACTCGTTCCACGCCTCCGTAATTTCTGTGTGCGATGCCGCCGAATAATCGGTGCGCGGCAGCCACTCGAAGATGCCGACCGCAACCTCGATCGGACAGTCGATTGCCCGTGAGACAATCGCGGCGGTCTGCAGCGCCCGCGGATAGGGCGAGGAGACGATCAGGTCCGCGTGCTGAATGCGCGGGTCCTTTGCGGCCGTCTCCGCCTGCAAAATGCCGTCTGCCGTGAGCTGTCCGAGCTCTGCCCCCATGCCCGGCAGTCCCATTGCCGCGGTGTCGCGGTAGGTCGGCTCGCCGTGGCGCATGAGATAAACTGTCATTCCGGTATCTCCTTTTCGGCTGTTGCTTTTTCTTTCACGCCCTGCTGCCGGACGGGAAGCGCATGGCGCGCTGCCCCGTGACCGGTCAGAGAACTATCGCGGCGATGTCCGCACTCAGTGGTGGAACAGTCTCAGGCCGCAGAACGCCATTGCAATGCCGTACTTATTGCACTGCGCGATGACGAGATCGTCGCGGATTGACCCGCCCGGCTCGACGATATAGCGCACGCCGCTCTTGTAGGCGCGGTCGATGTTGTCCGGGAACGGGAAGAACGCGTCCGAACCGAGGCAGACATCGGTGTTCTTTGCAATCCATGCCTGACGCTCCTCTTTGGTGAAGACCGGCGGCTTCTCGGTGAACACGCGCTCCCACTCGCCGTCTGCGAGAATGTCCATATAGTCCTCGCCGATGTAGAGGTCGATTGCGTTGTCGCGGTCGGGGCGCTTGATGTCGTCGCGGAACGGCAGATTCAGCACCTGCGGTGCCTGACGCAGCCACCAGTTATCTGCCTTGGTGCCTGCAAGTCTGGTGCAGTGGATTCTGGACTGCTGACCTGCGCCG
>JAFPQL010000036.1 GCA_017414145.1 Oscillospiraceae bacterium
GCACGCGCATCGCCTCAATCAGACCGGAACGCCCCGGTTCCGGCAGGTCGATCTGCGTGATGTCGCCGGTTATGACCATTTTACTGCCCTCTCCCAGACGGGTCAGGAACATCTTGATCTGCTCAGAAGTGGTATTCTGCGCCTCGTCGAGAATGATGAAGGCGCGGTCGAGCGTGCGTCCGCGCATATAGGCGAGCGGCGCGATTTCGATGATGTTCTTTTCGAGGTCGCGCTCGACGGTCTCCGAGCCGAGCATCTCAAAGAGCGCATCGTAGAGCGGCCGCAGATACGGGTCTACCTTGTCCTGTAAATCGCCGGGGAGGAAGCCGAGCTTTTCGCCCGCTTCGACGGCCGGCCGCGTCAGGATGATGCGGTCGATGTCATGTGCCTTCAGCGCCTTGACGGCCATTGCCACGGCGAGATAGGTCTTGCCGGTGCCGGCGGGGCCGATGCCCAGCACGATGGTATTGCCGGCGATGGCGTCCAGATAATGCTTCTGTCCGACGGTGCGCGGCCGGATCGGCTTGCCGCTGACGGTCAGCGCGACGGCATCCGCCGAGAGTGCCCGCACCTCTGCCGCAGCATCGTCCGCGACCATAGAAACGACATACCGCACGGTCTGCTCGCTGAGCGGATCGCCCTTGCCGGCGTTCTGCATCAGCAGTTCAAAGGCCTCCAGCGCCTTGTCCACATCCGGCTCCGCGCCGGTGATTTTCACAGTCGAACCGCGGTTGACGATGACGACATGAAACCGCTTCTGAATCAGGTTCAAATGGGTATCGTAACTGCCGAAAACGGCGGGAATCAGGTCGGGATTTGCTGCGTTCCATACGCGTTCTGCCATGCTGTTTGCTCCTTGATTTTAATGGTTCTTGTGCATCCGCACAATTCTATATCCATTATACCACAACGGGATTGAAAATGGAATAGTTTTAGGATTATTTCACAAAAATTTCACTTGTTTTCCCGATAATACCCTTGATTTCATAGTGAATTTTCAGCGATATGCCCAAATCGGTTTCCGTGAAGGTTTCCGACCGGCTGAGAATCTCGTCATTCCGGTGGAAATTTCGCTCATAACGCGCCGCGGAATCGAGCAGCAACGCACGGAGCTCCTCCGGTGTCCGGACGGCCACAGCGGACTGCGCCTCGGTGTAGCGGCAGTCGATCAGCGCAAACGGCAGACGGCATCCAAGCAGCGTCAGCGGATGCGGCTCCTCCCGGTAGACGACCGTTCCGGACGGCGGAGCGGGCTGAAAGGGCAGCGGGAGCCGCTTGCCGAACGCCTCCAGCACCCGTCTTGTGCGTGTCTCGCCCGCTGCCGGCACCTCATCGCAAAATGCCAGCTCCTGCGAGAAATCCGTTTCGTAGATGCCGGTGACGATGCCGTCCGCGTGATAAAACCGCGTTGTGCCGTACCGGTCCTCGACCGCGCCGGAGAGAATCACATCCCCTGCACGGACCGTGTCACCCGCCTGCCGCACGGCCTGCCCGCCCAGCACGCGGATGTCCGTGAGCTGCGCGTCAACATCTGCAATATAGTTGCAAGGGATGCGGTCCCGCACGAGCTCCGGCGGCTTGCGCTCCTCTGTCAGATCGACAATCAGCCGCCCGCCCGTATGCCGCAGCGCAATCCACTCGATGCCGCTGACAGCCAGCCGCATCCGCCGTTCGACATAGGTGAAGGGAATCTCCGAAACCGGCGTGCCGCGCCGCACGCCGAGCGCGTCGAGCGCACAGAGGATTTCTGTATCTGAAATTGCTGTATTTCCGTGAATTTCAATGCTTCTTACAAAGCAGTTGCACCAGATATACAACGCCGTACCGAGCAGCAGACCGCAGAACAGTCCGAGCCGCAGGCGATACGGCGCCAGCGCAAACCGAAGGCCGCGCCGCCGCAGCACCGTCAGCCGGATGCCGCAGTCCGCCGCGGTTCTTGTGATGCCGAACCAGTGCTTTGCGCGGGCGCGGGCATACAGCACGCCGCCGCGTATCTGCTGCGCTGCCAGCGGAAAATGTGCCGTCCGCAGCGCATCACGGAAGGCGGTCAGTTCCGCGCCCTCCGCGGAAAACGCAATCCATGCGGAACACCGTCTCATCCCGTCGCCTCCCCGCGCTGTCAGATGCCGCCGTCAAATTCAATCGCCGCAATTTCCCCGCTGATATGCAGGCCGGCCTCGCTGAAATCCGTCGCGGTCAGCCCCTTCCCCCAGACCGCGACCGAATGCCCGCGGATCTTGAGCTGCACCAGCATTTCGCTGCACTCCAGCAGCCTGCGGCAGCGGTCGATATACACATCCGTATTGCCGCAGATTTCAATGCGGTCATCGGAAAACGGCAGCGGAATCCGGTTCATGCGCACACCCCCGAATCAGTTTCATTACAGCTTATGGCGCCGGTTCTGATTCTATGCAGGCGGCGCATATGCTGGCACATGGGAGGGATGTCCGTGAAGAAATCCTTATCGCAATATACGCCAATTTTCATCATATGTCTGCTGCTTCTGCTCGCGGCGGATGCCCCGGCGGTGTCGGCGGCTGTCTCGGCGCGTCTGACGCTTTGTCTCAGCACCTTGATTCCGTCGCTCTTCGGGTGCATGGCGGCGGCAAATCTGCTCCTTGCGGGCGGCGCCGCGGCAAAGCTCGGTGCAGGGCTCCGGATTCCGGCGCGTCTGCTGCATTTTTCTGATGAATGTATGGGGATATTCGCGGTCAGTCAGCTCGCCGGATACCCCGTCGGTGCGCTGCTCCTGAAGCAGGCCGCAGACGCCGGCAGACTGACAGGCCGCGAGGCAGCCGCCCGCACAGCCGTATGCTATGGCGGCGGGCCTGCATTTCTGGTCGGATTCGCCGGTGCGGAGCTGTTCGGAAGCACCGCCGCCGGCTGGGTCATGCTCGGCGCGTGCATTCTCGCAAATTTCGCAGTCGCCGCAGTATGCCGCCCGCCCGCTGCATCCGGCATACCGGCAGAATCGCCGCCGTGCAGGTTCCATGCCGCCGCGCTGACCGCTTCCGTTTCGAATACGGTGCGCAGTCTCGTGCAGATCTGCGGGATTGTGCTTTGCTTCGGCGTTGTGACCAGACTCGCGGAGCTGCTCGGCATCCTGCGTCTGCTGACGGCAGCGGGCAGAGCTGCCGACATTCCCGCGCAGACGGTTTCCGCGCTGTTTGCCGCCGTTCTGGATGTCACGCAGCTTCGGGGGCTGCTCGTCTGCGGGCTGCCCTTTCACCTGCTGCTGCCGCTGACGGCGGGGCTGCTGTCCTTCGGCGGCATCTGCGTGCAGATGCAGTGTCTGTCGGTCGGCGTGCCGGAGCTGTCCGCCGTCCGGCTGCTGCTGACCCGCCTGCTGACCGCGCTGCTCACCGCCGGACTGACCGCCGCCGCCGTCCCGTTTCTCCCCGTTCCGGATGCCGCCGCAGTATTTGCACATGAAACTGCCGTCTCCCGATCCGGCTCTGTCATACCGGCGCTGCTGATCTTCAGCACGGGGTTTCCGCTGCTGTTCCCCGCACGGCGCCGCACCGGAGCGCACATCCTGTGACAGCGGGGCGCAGCTTTCACAAATCGCCGCATAGCCTGTGCATCATCAGCGAAAATCCGCAAACTGAAACGCCCGGAACCGCAGTCCCGGGCGTTTGTTCAGTTCATATGGTTCTTCAGACCGTCATCACATTCCGGCAATCAGCTGGAGCAGTGCTGCGAGGTCTTCCGAGGTCAGCTTGCTGTTGTTGGTCAGCTCTGCGTTTGCAAGGCCGTCAGCCGATACATTGACCGAATCCTCGGCAATATACCGTGCCAGCAGAACCGCATCCGCGATCTGCACCTTGCCGTTGCAGTCCACATCGCCGGCAAGCTTCGCTTTGTTGCCGCCTTCAGACGAACTCGATGTGGTGGTGGTCGTGGTCGTCGTGGTCGTCGAATCGGCGATAACCGGTGTCAGCTTCACATCATCGACGAAGAAGGAGAGCAGATCGGAAGCTGCCGGTGTCTCCGTATACTTCGTCTGGATGTAGAGTGCAATGTCGGTCGCGCCGGCAGGAACGGTGAAGTCCTTGCCCAGCTCAGCCCACTTCTCACTCGAACCCTCCACGGTGACAATGTCATCGTAGCTGGTGCTGCCGCCGCCGCTGCCCTTATACATCAGACCGATCGTATAGGACAGGTTCTTATACTGCTCGTTCTTGTACGAACAGTAGGCGGAGATATTGTAGGTATTGCCTGCCACCAGCTCCGAGCCGCCGCTGCATTCCAGTCCGTGCCATGCTTCGGAACGGCCGGTGACATAGAGCGAGTTCTTGCCGCCGTGTGCCATGTCAGAGGTGATGCCGTAATCCGATGCGCCTCTGGTCTTCCAGTTCGTACCGGAGCCCTCGAAATCATCCGAGATACCGGTGCCGGAACCGGACGGCTTGGTGTACTTGACAGTATCTTCCGGAACGATGTCGATATCACCGCCGCCGCCGGCCCATTCCGGACGCTGGCCGCCGTTGAAGCCATCATAGTTCAGGACATTCGTGTAAACATTTGCGGAGCCGTTGGACTGATAGCCCTCGACATTCAGCGAGACTTCATACATGGTGCCGGACATATCCATGCCCGCCTTTTCCCATGCGGCGAAGTGGTTGCTGACCGTGATCGTGCTCTTGATGTCAACTTCCTGATTGTCTCTTGCAGGGTTTTCGTTCTGCTTGCGGACACTCCAGTACTGGAAGAATGTCTCGGTGCCGTTGATGGACGGCTGATTGGTACGGACCGTACGGTAGATATCGTAGTTCTTGCCGTCGGAAGTCACAGTACCCATGGAACCTGCGTTCCCGGGCGGTCTCCAGGAGCCCCAGCCCTCGACGATGTAGTACTCGACGGTCGGATACTGACCCTTGCAGTCATCGACCCAGCCGTAGCAGCACATATAGGAGTTGCCGCGGGGATGATACTTGACGCCGTAGTCGATCGTGATCGTACCCATCTGCTTGTAGGTGGTGGTTCTGCGCTTCTGCCGCTTGCCCTTTCTGAACAGATTGTTCAGGGTGCTGTTCCAGCTGCAGGTGAACGCGCCGCCTGCATCTCTGTCGCCAGTCCAGGTGATCTGTCCCGTACCGTTCTGATTCCACGCCTCGTAATCATAGCCATAGGAATCCGTGCAGGTTCCCATGCTCTGGTAGTCGGCCGCATTGACCGGCAGTGCGGAAACAGAAGTCGCAGCCAGAACAGCCGCACTGGCGATACCCAAAATGCGTTTCTTCATAGCTAATCCCTCCGTTTTTTCATTGTATCAGCCCTCGCGCAGGCTGATGATTTCGGTCACCGAAGCAGACCCCCTCTGCTTTGGTGCTTACTTCTAGTTTATCATATCCGAGCGCATTTGTCAAGCCCATTTATTGCGAAATTCTATGTCATAAAGTTGTACGGTCAATTCCATACATTTCGTCATTCAAACTAGTCAAATTCGTTCTGATTTTGCTTCATTTATGAAAAATCCCTTAAAAAACATACAACTTACCGTTCAGAGAGCATACGATTCCGGAGTTATAACGCCGGCTGCCGGCAATAAATGGTCACGATTGCTTCCAAAAAATGCGATTTTGTCCCGCACGGCATCGGCGGAGACAAAACGGAACGCCCGGATACGGGAGTCCGGGCGTTCCGTTTTATTACTTTAGGGAGTATGAGGGGAAAAATCAATAACCGGCCAGTTTCTGAAGCAGTGCTGCCAGATCGTACGAATCCAGCTTGGTATCGCCTGTCAGCTCCGCGTTCGCAAGACCGTCGGCCGTGACCGTCACCTTGTCCTCGGCCATGTAGCGTGCCAGCAGAACTGCGTCTGCGATCTGCACC
>JAFPQL010000003.1 GCA_017414145.1 Oscillospiraceae bacterium
ATCCGGCACCGCCTTGTGACAGAAAGCTATCCGGAAAAAATTGAAGGGGATTTTGAGCTCCCGCTTCGCCCTGAGGTTTCCTGCGGTAAAATTCCCCGCGTACCGTCGCAAAAGCAGTTTTATTCCTACTGCACAAAAAACGGGCAGCCGCTTTTGCAATGGGATGCGATTTGCATCGGTGCAACGGAGGGCGGACTGTTCATCGACCGGACTGTTACGGTCACGCTGACAAGGGCTGGAGAGGAACTGCTTGCAAGATTGATTCGGGCGGCGGAGCAGGAAGGCATTTCCTTGCGCTATATTCCGGCGGTCACGACCAAAACCGGCAAAACTCCGCTCGCAAAATTCGGCGTACCGGAGCGTGTTGCCAATCCTCTGACAGCCGGAAAGGGAACACTGCTGCATTACTGTGTACTGGCACATTATGAAATCAAATAAAAAACAGCGGGGACTGTACTGATATGAAGCTGAAAAGGAGCATCCTGTTCTGGTCGTTGATTTCGGCAGCGGCATATCTTGTCTTGTTTTTCGTACTCGGACTGTGCGGGCTGCGCCTGCGGGCATGGCTGCGCGAGCCGCTGTCCTTCTTCATCGGCGTCGGCATTGCCGCGGGGATTTTGCAGCTCCTGCTGCACATCCGGAAGAAGGCGGCGAAAATTATCACGATTGTCCTCTGGACGGCTGCCTTTTCTTTCTTTCTGGGTTACGGCTGGCTGTATTACGGATTCTACCATCTGGAAGACAGCACTGTGGAATGGGAGGGCAGAACCTGCGTCCGGGAGTACGAGCATATCATGTGGGCATCCCGTTACTGCTACTACGAAGCGTACGGTCTGTTTCTCCGCGGCACGGAGCTGCTGTACGAAGAATAACAGAAAGCAGGGAGGATCATGCAGCTGAAAAAGAGCATCCTGTTCTGGTCGCTGATTTTGGCAGCGGCATATCTTGCCCTGATAGCCGTGCTCGGACTCGCCGGACTGCGGCTGCGTGTCTGGCTGCGCGAGTCGCTGACGGTTCTGATTGCAGCCGGTGCCGCTGCGGGCATCCTTCAGATTCTGCTCCGGATTCCGGAAAAAAAGGCAAGGCTTGCCGCTGCTGCTGTCTGGGCTGCTGCCGCAGTTGTCTGCACGCTGGCAGGCACTGTGATTTTTGCGTTTTATCATCCGGAGGAATTTACTGAGATGTATCAGGGCAGAATCTGCATTGCAGAGGAGGAAGTCCTCATGCACAAGGTCGTCAGACGGTATTATGAAGCGCACGGGCTTTTTGTCCGCGGCGCGGAATTGCTCTATGAATGGCATGAAAATGAATAAAAGGCGGTAACTGAAATGAGCGGAAAAATCCTCATTGAAAGCGAATCTCCGGTCTGCCCGATCACGGCGCATGTTGAGCAGGCAGACGATACGGTCTATTTTTATCTGTTCAACATCCTCGCAAAAAGCCCTGACAATGTCAGAAGCTGCTGGGTCTGCAACCGCAGACCCGCGCCGGACGAGCTGAACGAACATACATGGCAGCGCGACCGCGCCCCGATGATGCCGAAGGGCGGCTTTACGCACGCTGCGGAGGGCATCGACATTTCGCCGGAGGGGCTGAAAATCCTGTGGTTTGAGACAGGAGACGCGGCACTGCTGATGCAGAACGGCAATGTGCTTGCCGTCATTCCGCCGTGGAGCGGCTATCAGGGATTTCACGGCTATGCGCGCTATGCCGCCGGGCAGCAGCTTTACGCGTGGGCGTTGAACGAGCAGGCGCGGGACGCAATGCTGGACAGAGCCTTCCGCGGCGACCTGTTCTGGGAAAAGACGGTTGACGGCTCCTACTGGAAGGACACGCAGGCATTTCACATCGCGGCAACGGAACGGTTTTTCGGCCCGCATACGCAGTATTACGCGATCGACGGCGGCAAATTCCCGCCGCGTGCGGTCATTGAGGGCAAAAAAGACGGCATCGTCTACGGCTTTACGGCGGGCATCAGCCATTTCATGATGCCCCGCATCGAAATGTATGTCCGGAACGCGGAGGAGCACCGCCGCATCGAGTTCGGCTTTGCAGCGGAGGAGGCGGTCAGCGCTGTGAAGATGCAGGCGTACAACTGCTTCATGTCGCTGGCGCAGTGCATTCACCGCGACCTGACATTCTTTGCGCACGGCCACACGAATACATGGGACGGCATCCCCGGCTTCCACGCCTTTTTGTTCGTCAATGCGCGTGCGCTCCGCGGGCTGCCCGCGCCGCAGTATGACCGCATCGGCGGCGATCTTGTCAATCTGCTCTGGGCCGTGCCGATCACAAAGGAAGAATACGAGTTTGTCGTCAGAACGAACATCAACGAGCTGATGCGCCGCGCAAAGGATATCACGCGCGTTCACATCTTTGACGGCAGGCCGAAATTCAGTCTCTGAGGGAGGAACAGACATGGAATTCTGGTTTTCCGAAATGCACACGGACAATGTCAAAGCGTCCATCCGGTGCGAGAAGCAGCTTTACAGCGGACAGAGCGACTTCCAGCGGATTGATGTCTTTGATTCCGCGGAATTCGGACGGTTTCTCGTCTCAAACGGCAGTGTGATTTTCTCCGAGAAGGACGAGTTCATCTATGACGAAATGATCGTTCATGTCCCGATGGCGGTGCATCCGGAGGTGCATCATGTGCTGGTCATCGGCGGCGGCGACGGCGGTGTCGCAAGAGAACTGTCGCATTACGAGGAGATCCGGACGATTGATGTCGTCGAGCCGGACGAGATGTTTGTCGATGTCTGCCGCGAGTATTTCCCGGACAATGCAAAGGGACTGGATGACCCCCGCGTGACGATCTACAATCAGGACGGACTGCGTGCTCTGCGCACCCGTCAGGGCGAATATGACCTCATCATCAACGATGCGACAGACCCGTTCGGACATACGGCGGGACTGTTCACAAAGGAATTCTACGGGCTCTGCTA
>JAFPQL010000037.1 GCA_017414145.1 Oscillospiraceae bacterium
AGCTCTGCGGGCTTGGGGCTCCCAGTTTGCCGAAGGCAAACTGAGCGATTTCGCTTTGCGAAATCTGGGCGATAGAGAGCCCCATTCGATAATAGCATCCGCGAAGCGGATACCTCTTTTTACAGAAACCGGCGCTGCCAGTGAAATACATGGCGGCGCCGGTGTTTTTGTATGATGCGGACGCATGGGCTGATTGTTCTGTATTGTGGCTTCAACTGTGATTTTGACTGGGCGCAGGGGCGCGAATGCGAGAGACAAACCCAAAGAGAGAGAGGAGCGGTTCGCTGCGCTCTCAGCCCCCCCTTCCCCCTTTCGGTTTTCCCAAGTATATGCTTTGCATATACGGCGCGCATCCCCTTTCCCAATTCCCCTTCTCCTAGTTGTTCGGCTTTCGTTTCTTGGCTGCTTTTGCTTGTTGTTCTAATGGGGCGAAGTTCGGTTGTGCATTTTCTTTGCCTGCGGAGGGCTTTAGGAAATGGCAGCGGGCACTGCCCGCCGGCGGGCTTTAGGTCATTGCCGGCGCGGGCTCCGCGCCGCCGCCGCGAAAATGCCGTTCCACGGAAATTTTGCAAAAAAGTGCTTGACAAATTGCCGGCAATGTGCTATAATATCATAGTCGTGAAAAACGGGCTCGTAGCTCAGCTGGGAGAGCGCCGCGTTCGCAACGCGGAGGTCGAGGGTTCGATCCCCTTCGGGTCCATCAAAGCCGGTATGGCCGGCATCCAGAATCGTGCTCCGGAAACGCGCCGGGGCACGGTTTTTTATTCCAAAACAGTTCAGCGCATTGCCCGCAGCAGGACAATGCGCTGTTTTTCTTGTGCTGCCGCGTCTCATATCCCGTCAGGGTACGGGCATATGCTGTACGGAGCGGCGCGTTTCAGGACGGCTCCGCGCCCGAAACGGTGAAGTCCGCCTCAATCCTGCCCCATGTGAGGAAGCTGTCCGGGCTGACGATGCAGGCGGAATAGCCCGGTGTGCCGTCCGGAATGTGCTCGCCGGCGAAGTTTTTGGCGTCTGCCGGCAGGGCTCGGACCCACGGGTGATAGATGTTCGCGCAGATCGCGCCGCTTTCCGTACAGGTGTAGTTCACGGCGGTCAGCGGAACAATCCGGCCGTCCACGCGGATTTCGTTGATTTCGACGGTCAGATCGGGGAACAGCTCGGCGCCGCCCGCGATGCGGACCGCGGCAAACTGCAGCCCGGTGCAGCGGTATCCCGACAGCGCCGTGCCGTTTGAGATTTCATACTGGAATGACGGATCGGTGCAGTCCACGCTGACGGTGTATCTGCCGTTTCCGGTGACGGCGGCTTTGCCTGCGCCATAGCGGAGCAGTGCGTGATCGGCGGCAGAGCCGTCATAGAGGGCGCCGAAGCTGGCGTCCGCCAGATAGAGAAACGCCTCGCCGGGCTTTGCGGCCTCCGGCTGCGGGGCGTCCGGGCGCCTGACGGTGATCTGAAGTCCGGTTTCAGCCGTAGCGGCTGTGGTCTGTGCGGCATTGCTGACGGCGGTGGATCCGGCGGCGGAATCCTCCGTCTCCTCCCGGCAGGCGGTGCAGGAAAGCATCGCTGCTGCGGTCAGCAGGATGAACAGGCGACTGATCTGCTTCATGGAAATCCCTTTCTGCGGCGGGCGGGACGCTGACGGTCAGACGCCCCCCGCCGGTGATGTACTATATATAATGATACACGCTTTTTGGAAAAAGCACAAGTGCGCAATCTGCCGAAGTTCGGCGGTTTGTCTCTGCCGGAACAATGCAATTCCTACAAAATCAGAAATCTGTGCGGCAGGATTCGCCGAAACCGGCTGAAATAAAGCGGAAATCGACGAAAATATGTGCATTTCGCGCATCCCATTATACGGAAAGTTTTTTTTCGCCAGCTATTTACAAATGCCGGAAGATGTGATATAATAAAGAATAACTACATTTCCGCACGGCCTTCACCGGAAGCGCCGGCTGCGGAAGCGGTGCGTTCGGGAGGTGTCTGCTTTGAAAAACGGAATCCGGATGTCGGATATTGCGAAGGAACTGGGCGTCAGTGTGGTGACGGTTTCCAATGCGCTCAATGACCGCGGCGGCGTCAGCGACGAAATGCGCCGCAGGATCCGCGCACGCGCATCCGAGCTCGGATACCGTCCGTCAGCACCCCGTGTCCCGCGCAAGCCCGCTGCACCGGTTCCGGTCGAGAGCGGCAGCGTCGGGATCCTGACCAGCGAACGCTTCGCCGGCGAACGCGGCACCTTCTACTGGTTCCTGACCGCGGGTGTCTCGCGGGAGCTGACGCACTGCAATCTGTATTCTGTCTATGAGAGCGTCACCGCCGCGGACGAAAAGGCGGGCGTGCTGCCGCGGATTGTCACCGACCGGCAGGTGCGCGGCCTGATTATCGTCGGACAGCTCGCTTCGGGATATCTGGAGCGCCTCGCGGAAACGCATATCCCGATGCTGTTTCTCGATTTCTACGACAAGCACTCCGACATCGACGCGGTGATCTCGGACAGCTTCTATGACAGCTACCTGATGACCGACCAGCTCGTCATGCTCGGACACAAGCAAATCGGGTTCATCGGCTCGGTCATGGCGACCAGCAGCATACAGGACCGCTTTCTCGGCTATGTCCGCTGCCTGATGGAGAACGGCCTGACCTACCGGGAGGACTGGACGATCGAGGACCGCGACGAGCGCGGCATCACGCTGCCGCAGTTCCCGTTCCCGCAGGAGATGCCGACCGCCTTTGTCTGCAACTGCGACGAGACAGCCTTCCGCGTGATCGCGGAGCTTCAGCGGATGGGCTACCGTGTGCCGGAGGATATCTCCGTCACCGGCTATGACAACTACACCGTCTCCGATATGTGCTCGCCGGCCATCTCGACCGTCGAGGTCGATCTGAACGAAATGGCGCATACCGCAGTGACGCTTCTGCTGGCAAGACTGGAGAACCCGCAGCGGCCCGCCGCACGCCATGTCATCCCCGGAAGGGTCATTCTGAAGCAGTCTATGGCGCCGCCGAGAGACTGACTATCACAAATTTAGGCGAATCGCCTAAAAAAGTTATGGAAATTTTGGCTGAATAGCCGTTGCATTCGTCAGCTATCTGTGTTATAATATAACTGTAGAACCATGTGCGGGCTTGCTATGCCCGGAAGCATATCACGCGCGCATGAGGATATACCAGCGGAGCTGTCCGGTTCGCTCATCGGTCCGGCTCCGTACCCGAGACTCAAAAACAAGGTGTGGGAGGTGATTTTATGCCAAGTTATGCTTATACAGCGAAAGATGCTGTCGGTAATGTACGAAAGGGCAGTATTTCCGCTGAGACTGAGCAGGAATTTCTGGCAAAAATCAGAGAAAAGGGAATGTATGTCACCGACTTCAAGGAGCGCCGGAGCGATGTCAAGACCGTAAAGAAATTCGGTACGAAGGATCTGGCATTCGCAACCAGACAGCTGGCCGCGATGCTGACTTCCGGTCTGACGCTTGTGAAAGCACTCGACATTCTCTGCAAAGAGCAGGAGAGCGAAGCTGCTCGAAATGTATGGCGGGATGTCTACGAGAATGTTCAGAAAGGTGAATCGTTCTCCGACGCACTGGAGGTTCACGGCAGTGTGTTCCCGACCCTGATGACCTCGATGGTCGGCGCCGGTGAGGCGTCCGGTCAGATGGACATCATCATGCAGCGACTGAGTGATTATTACGCGAACCAGAACAAGATCAGCAACACGATCAAGTCCGCGATGATCTACCCGGTCATCCTCGCAATCATCACCGTCGTCGTCGTCATCGGTGTTTTCGTCGTCATCATGCCGACCTTCACCGAGCTGTACGACGATCCGAACGATATGCCCGGCCTGACCAAGGGCATGGTCGCAATCGGCGAGTTCCTGGTCAAGCACTGGATCATCATTACCCTGCTGGTGGCTGTTCTCATCTTCGTCGGAATTTATCTGATGAAGCTGCCGAACTTCCGACTAAAATGGGACCGGTTCATCATAAAGGGACCGGGCTTC
>JAFPQL010000038.1 GCA_017414145.1 Oscillospiraceae bacterium
AGCTCTGCGGGCTTGGGGCTCCCAGTTTGCCGAAGGCAAACTGAGCGATTTCGCTTTGCGAAATCTGGGCGATAGAGAGCCCCATTCGATAATAGCATCCGCGAAGCGGATACCTCTTTTTACAGAAACCGGCGCTGCCAGAGAAATACATGGCGGCGCCGGTGTTTTTGTATGGTTCTATCGTGGCGAAGTTTGGTTGTGTCCCGATTCCGCCCCCGGAGGGCTTTAGATCATTGGATGCCGGCACTGCCGGCCCCGCCGGAGGGCTTTCGGAAATGGCAGCACCGGTTCGGACAGAACAGATCAGAGATAAGAGAGCGCCTGCGCAATGTCCTCGATGATGTCATCCGCATTCTCAATGCCGACACAGATGCGGATCAGATCGGGCTTCACGCCGGAGGCTTCCAGCTCCTCGTCATTGAGCTGACGGTGCGTGGACGACGCCGGATGCAAAATGATCGAATGCGCGTCCGCGGCGTGCGTGCAGATCATCGAGACGCGCAGATGCTTCATGAATTCCTCCGCACCCGCTCTGCCGCCCCGGACACCGAACGAAATCACGCCGCAGGTGCCGTCCGGTATATACCGGCTGACCAGCCTGCTGTACTTGTTGTCGGGCAGGCCGGGGAAGTTCACCCATGTCACCTTTTCATGCGACTGCATGAACTGCGCGACCTTCATGGCGTTGCTGCAGTGCCGCTCCATGCGCACCGCGAGCGATTCCAGTCCGAGATTCAGAATGAACGCGTTGAACGGACTCTGCACCGCGCCGATATCCCGCATGAGCTGGGCGGTCATTTTGGCGATATACGCGCCCTCCTGCCCGAAGCGCTCCGTGTAGACAACACCGTGATACGAGGGGTCGGGCGTCGTCAGAGCCGGATATCTGTCCGCGCAGCGGTTCCAGTCAAATTTGCCGGAATCGACCACGCAGCCGCCGATCGTCGCGTCGTGTCCGTCCATGTATTTCGAGGTCGAATGCACAACAATGTCCGCGCCCCATTCAAACGGACGGCAGTTGACCGGCGTCGGGAAGGAATTGTCCACGATCAGCGGAACGCCGTGCCGGTGCGCCGCGTTCGCAAATTTTTCAATGTCCAGAACGACCAGCGCCGGATTGGAAATCGTCTCGCCGAACACCGCCTTTGTATTCGGACGGAATGCCGCCTCCAGTTCCTCCTCCGAGCAGTCGGGATCGACAAAGGTGAAGGAAATGCCCATGCGGCGCATCGTCATGTGAAACAGATTATAAGTGCCGCCGTAGATCATGCTCGACGCGATGACATGATCGCCGCAGCCGCAGATATTCAGCACCGAGAAGAAGGTCGCCGTCTGGCCGGAGCCCGTCAGAACCGCGCCGGTGCCGCCCTCCAGCTCGCTGATCTTTGCCGCCACATTGTCACAGGTCGGATTCTGAATGCGGGAGTAGAAGTATCCCTTCAGCGCATCCATGCACACATCGTATGTTTCAAAGAGAATGCAGTCCGGCGCCGTCCGGAGCGCATCCGCAATCGCGCCGCTCCATGCCGCCGCAAAGGGCTGTGCGGGCAGCTCCGACAGCAGAAAGTCTCCGCCGCAGTCTCCGCGGGCGGCAAGCGCCGCACAGATGCCGGATGTGATGCCCGTCAGCGACGGGGACGACGCAAATTTCAGCACCAGCGTCCGGACGCCCTCTGTGCCGTCCGGCAGTTCGCCGTGCATTTCGATGAAAAATGCCATGTGATCTCTGGCGCGGACGTGATACAGCCGGCTCTGCGCGAGCACCTGTTCAACGGCCTCCTCCGGCGACGACGGAAAGAGCAGCGCGGCGCGTTCCAGTGCCTGCTGAATTTTCTGCGAGCCGAACGCGATATAATGTCTGCCGCTGCATGAGAGCTGCCGCGACAGGAAACCGGTTTCCGCATCCTGATACTGCCGCAGATCGGCAGTGCCGACAAAGGGGAGCTGCACCCCGCTGCGTTTGTCCGGACGCGCCGTTCCTGCTGCCGCCGTCCGGCTGACGCCGCTGAGATAGTCGTAGGCGGCGCCGTAGGAAAAGGTTCCGCTCAGCGAGGCGATGTGCGTATACGACGAAACGCGCCGGAATTCGCGTGCCGCATCGGCCGTCAGCACCGAGGAAAGCCCCGGCAGCGCGCCCGCGCCGGTCAGACAGAGCGTTCCCCCCGCCGGATGCGCCGCACCCTGCGCAAACATTCCCGTGTCGAGATATGCAGCGCCCGCCTGCCCGCACTGTGCGGCAATCTCTGCGCGCACCGCATCATTGCAGAAGAGGGTATTCAGAATGACATCCTTCCCCCTGAGAAACGCCCGCACGGCCGCCGGATCCGCCGCATCGCCGTACTGCCATGACACGCCCGTCATCCCGGAGAAAAACGGGTCTGACGCGACCTTTTCCGGACTGCGCCCGAAGGCGGAAACCGCGGCATCTCCGCCGGATGCCAGATACCGCAGCGCATACCGGCCGACACTGCCCGCCGCGCCGATTATACCGATTCGTTTGATACGATCACTCCCTCATCTGATGTTAGCATATGCTAACTCTATTGCAAAAAAGAATTCGCTCCGGACTCCGTTCCGGTACACCGGATGCCGGATCCTGTGCGAAGACAAGGCGCGCTGCCGGTTCCGCTGCGGGAAAAGCCGGCGGGCGCTGTATGCCGCCGCTTTTTGGTTATCTATAGCTAACCTTGATTTACAGGCAGACCCGATTCCCATTATAGCACAGCGGGTTTTATTTGTCAAGCGGAAAATTTCAGCCGGCAGTGCCCGCGCCGGCAGTGCCGGCTGCCAACTCCTAAAGCCCGGCGGGCAGTGCCCGCTGCCAACTCCTAAAGCCCGCCGCAGGCGAAAACAAGGCGCTGCCGCAATTCGCCTCTGAATCCGAATACGGACATCTTCCGCGTCAGGTGATCAATTTTCCTAATGTGATCATCTGATCATCTGATCATCTGACGGGGAGCCTGTGCTGCAAATGCGGAATGCGGAATGCGGGCGGGTAGTGCCCGCTGCCAATTCCTAAAGCCCGCCGCAGGCGAAAACAAGGCGCTGCCGCAATTCGCCTCTGAATCCGAATACGGACATCTTCCGCGTCAGGTGATCAATTTTCCTAATGTGATCATCTGATCATCTGATCATCTGACGGGGAGCCCGCGCCGGTCATTGCAGGCTGTGCAAACAGTTGCAATGTTGCAATGTTGCAATCTTCAGCACACGAAAGCGCGAAAGCACCGTGATACACGGTCAATCGCACCGATCCGGTTTGGCATCGCCGCCCGAACCGCAAGCACACAGTCCCGCAAAGCCCCGACCGGAGCCGTCTCACTTTCATCACATGATTTTCAAAGCAGCAGCGAAGAAAACAGCATCCCGCAGCAGACCGTTTCACCGCACAGATTCAGAAAAAAACAGTACCGGACCCCTTCTCAGAGCCCGGCACAATAATTAGTTACATCTTTTAATAGTGTCTTAAATGGGACAGCAGCCGCCTGCCGCTTCGCCTGTCAGCAGTCCCGTTCATTGCAAGATTGCAAGATTGCAACATGGTGTAACATGGAGAAATATGTTTTTACAAAACGCGGTTCATGTGCCGTTCCTCGATGCGCCGACTGCATTGAAAGCCGCGTATCTGCTGCGGTTTCACATTACTCCCACACACTCACACGGTGTCTAAGACGGTAACATGGTAACATGGTAACATGGTGCGGCATCGCAAAATACCATTTCACTATGTGCGCAATGACCGGCACAGGCTCCCCGTCAGATGATCAGATGATCACATGATCACATTAGGAAAATTGATCACCTGACGCGGAAGATGTCCGTATTCGGATTCAGAGGCGAATTGCGGCAGTGCCTTGTTTTCGCCTGCGCCGGGCTTTAGGAGTTGGCAGCCGGCACTGCCGGCCCGCACTTTACTTCTGCTGCTCGCGCTCCAGCCGGAAGGCAACCGCCCGCTTCAGGTACTCCAGATATGCCTCGTCCCGGCACATCGCCTTGCCGATATCATCCGACAGCTTCGCAACCGGTCTGCCGTTGACATATTGCAGCTTGATGACAATGTTCAGCGCCTTCTCCTCCGTATCATTCGAGACGAAGGTGCCGATGCCGAAGGACACCTTCGTCCGGCTGCGGAAATGGTCGTACAGCTTCTGTGCGCGGTCAAAGTCAAGGCTGTCACTGAAGAGCAGCAGCTTCGTCTTCGGGTCCACGCCGTATTTCTGATAATGCGCGATGATCTTCTCGCCCCATGCGTAGGGATCGCCGCTGTCATGCCGCACGCCGGTATAGTTGTTGACCATGGCGCGGTTGAAATCGCGCAGGAACAGATCGGTCGTGATCGTGTCGGTCAGCGCCGTGCCGTTATCGCCCTGATATTCCGCGTACCAGTCCTGCATGGCGTAGTAGTTCGTGTACGCCAGCGGAATCGAGTCGATGCCCTGATACATCTGCACGAATTCATGCGCATAAGTGCCGATCGGCGTGACATGATACTTCATTGCCAGATAGACATTCGAGGTGCCGACGCAGTTTTTCGTCTCCGTGACAAACCGCCGCACGACCACATCCTCCCACTCGCGGGAGAGGCGTCTCCGGCAGCCGAATTCCGCAAACGGGAATGTATAGGTGCCGTCGTTCATCGCACGGATCTTCGCGTCCAGCCGCTCCTCTGCCGAACGCCGCAGCTTTTCGTAATCAAACTGCATCCGGAAATAGACCTCGTTGACGATCTCCAGCAGGTAGATTTCAAACTGCATCGCGGAAAAGAGCGGGCCGTCCACGACGATGCGCAGCTCCCCGTTTTCGTCAAGCTCCGCGGTCACATAGTCGCGGATCGGGTGCCACAGCCGCAGAAATTCCACATAGTCGTCCTTGATAAAGCGGATCGACCGCAGATAGTCAAGCTCCTCCTTCGTGAAGCGCAGCGTGCAGAGGTGGTCAATCTGCTCGTTGATTTCCTGCACCATTTCCGGTGTGAAGACAACGCCCTTCGACCGGCACTTGAAATAATACTGCCCGCACAGATCGGTGTGCTTGTGGAAAATGACCTGATCCATATTGAACTTATACAGATCGGTGTCCAGCAGGGAAATGACAATCGGTTCCAGTTTCATGATAATCTTCCTTTCAGCCGCTGTTATTTGCGGGCATACAGCCCGAAGATGCACATACTGTATTCCCCGTACGCAAATTCACGCCGTCTGCCGTTCACAACGACGGCATAGACCGGGAAACTGTGAAATTCGCCGTGCAGCGGGTCCCGCACCTGCACGCACCGTCCGGTGTTCTCCCACGCATAGCTTTTGAGATTGACCCCGAAGCATCTCAGCTCCGGTTCCGAGCCTGTCATGCCGGACGCGACATGAACCCAGCCCGGCGCGGCCTCATTGCGCCACGCGTTCCGTTTTTCGGGATCTCTTCGTTTGTGTGCCATATCCGCCTCTCCTTTCGTCAGACCGGATGCTGTGTCCGGCGGCGGTAGAGCTTTGCCGGACGGTGTCCCTCCCCGCGCAGGTAGCTGTCCGTCTCCTCGACATAGCCGCTGACCATGCGCCGGAAATTCGCCGGCAGCATTGAGACATTCGTGAGGGTCTCCTGCACCTTTTGCAGCGCGGAGAGCGTAAAGGTTTCCGGCAGGAAGTCAAAGATCACATCGTAATTCTTTGCCTCCGCCCGCAGCGCCGCGAGCGCCCCCGCGATGATCGCGGCGTGATCGAACGCCAGACCGCCGCTTTCCAGAATCCGGAAGGATGTCCGCCCGAAGCGCGTCTGCAGCGCCTCCAGCTCGGCGCGGAGCGTCACATCCCCGTGCGTCAGCGTGAGCAGACAGGTGCCGTCCGCGTCGCTGTCGAAGCTGACGCCGAACCACTGCGCATCCGCGGCATCGTCCTGTCCGCGCTGCTGCACGGACTCCTCGCTGATGACGGAGACAAAGGCGTGTGAGATGATCCAGCCCCGCGGGTCGCGCTCCGGCTCGCTGAACACCCCGACCGGCAGAATGGACACCGGCTTGACCCCTGTCTCCTCCTCGATCTCACGCAGCGCACACTGCTCCACGGTCTCGCCGCGCTGCAAAAAGCCGCCCGGCAGCGCCCAGCAGTCCCTGAACGGATGCCCGCCGCGCCGGATCAGCAGCAGCCGCAGCCGCTGCTCCGGATTCTTCCGGTAGCTCTCCCTGTTCTCCGCGCAGATCATGAATGCCGCCACATCGGCGGTGACGGACGGCCGGTCATAGTCGCTGAGCCGGTACGCCGCCAGAAAGGACTGTTCAGAATCCATGCAGATCGCCTCCTCATGTTATTTCTGATATGATAATAACACATATGCAATAAGATGTCAAGCGATTTGCAAAATTTTCTTTTATGAACAATCACAAAGAACGAAAACAGCACCCGGCGCAGTCCTGCCGGATGCCGTTCAGACGGCGTATCCGGAGCGCCCCGCAGGGTCTCCCGCCGTCCTCAGATCTTAAAGCAGCGCCGCAGATCGTCCTGACTGCCGATCACCAGCACCTGATCGCCGGTGCGCAGCATCGTATCCGGCATCGGAACCGACAGACGGCCGCCGGCACGCACGGCAATCATGTTGAGCTGATATTTTCTGCGGAGATCAATGGCGGCAACCGTCCGCCCGTCCCATTCCTTCGGCACGCGCACCTCATAGATCGACACGGCAGGGTCAATCTCAAAGGAATCGAGGATATCGTCCGAAGCCTCCTTGACCGCCAGCCGGTAGGCGGTCTGCTTCTCCGGATAGACCGTCTCGTCGGCACCGTTTCGGCGCAGGAATTTCTCCTGCACATCGTTCTGTGCGCGGGCGATGACCTTGCGTGCGCCCAGATCCTTCAGCAGGGCGGTCGTCTCCAGCGAATTCTGGAAGCTGCCGCTGATTGTGACGATGCAGACATCAAAGTCCGGAATGCCCAGCGAGCGCATAAAGCTCTCATTGGTGCTGTCGCCGATCTGCGCATTCGTCACGAGCGGCAGAATCTCGTTGACGCGGGCTTCGTCGCTGTCCACTGCCATGATCTCGCAGTTCATCTCACTCATTTTCTGTGCAATGTGGATGCCGAACTGTCCGGCACCGACGAGCAGAACTGTTTTCATCTTGTACTCCTTAT
>JAFPQL010000039.1 GCA_017414145.1 Oscillospiraceae bacterium
AAGTATACCGGTGCTTGTGGCTGTTATACTTGGACGCATAGACAATCTCGCAGCCGGTCTTTTTCTGAAGCGCCTGCAGAAGCGCCATGGATTTCTCCGTCTCACGGAACAGATACAGAAAGATATACGGCTTTTGTATCGGACGCGCACCGACAAACTGCTTCCAGTAGTCCTGATCCAGCAGCAGCGTGGGGTCGATGTCGGTACGGAGACGGGCAGCCGCAGCTTCCGGCAGCGACGCCGAAAGACTCCGGCGGAGCCTGTCCTCCCGCACGCTCAGCACATCATAGCGGCTGAGCAGCGGCAGCGCGGCCGTCAGCTCTGCTTCGGAGAGGCTGTCCTTTCCGCTGCTGGCGGCATAGGAGCAGAGGCATTTGTCTGCCGACGCAAATGCCAGAAAATAATTCGGGTCCTTCCCCGTGATATCGTAATTCCAGATCTGGTCGCTGCCGGCGACAAAGCAGTCATAGACGCTGTTGGCCTCCTGAATCGTCTCCTTCGTATAGTGTACGGCGCTGAACCGGCAGTGTGCCTGCTCAAACGCCTGAAATTTCCGGTAGCGTGCCGCATAGGCTCTGTAGGCCAGCACTGCCTTGATCTTCTTTTTGATGCCCTTCTTCCGGAAGAGGCAGTCCGGCTTATGATCCATCAGAATCACCGGATTGTCGTAGGCGATCGTCTCACAGTCCTGTCCGTGCTGCTCCAGCACCTTTTGCAGCGCATGAATCTGAAGCACCGCACCGTAATTGCTTGTTCCGGTCAGTGTCATGATACCGATTTTCATATATGCGTGAGGTCCCTCCTGTTCAATGCCTGAAGCAGCCGGCTCTTCTCCTGAAACAGCTCCGTATGCGCAATCAGAACCAGCACGATGACAAACGGATATCTGTAAAACGCAAACTCAAAGGAACAGAACAGGATGAACAGCGTCATCGAATATGCAAGAAATTTATAGAGCGGCTGCGATTCGACCTTTTTTCCGCGCATTCCCAGTGCGAACAGCATGACCAGCAGAATCACAATGCCGATCAGACCGCCGCGGTACATCGTCTCCAGCAGCAGATTGTGCGTATGGTTGATGCCGAGCTTATACTCCGAATACGCCTTCGCCTCATTGCCGAAGCCGATCAGCTTTGAGGTCTGAATCCAGCGGATGGCCTTGTTCCAGATGCCGACACGGCCGCTCAGATTGGCAGACTTATGCAGATAGGTTTCGAGATAATAGGAGAAATAAGAGGCGATCTGGACAACGGAAATCAGGTAGTTCACGAACAGTGCCGCAAACACCATCACATTGAAGCCGGACACAAATCCGACCAGCCTGAGCTTCCGCTTTTTCTTCCGCCCGATGTAATGCCGGCTGATATACAGCAGGCCGACCGTCGCCAGAAAGCAGAACATTGCCATCAGCGACCACGCATATAAATACGCGCCCGCAGTCGCGGCGGTGTAAAACAGCGCCCAGCGCTTCATCTTTTTGGAACGGTCAAACAGATAGTAATAGCACCAGACGGCAATCAGCACCGGCCATGCCCAGAAAAAGGAGGCATTGTCCTCTGCCAACAGATAGAAGTTCGTTTTGTCCGCCAGTCCGAAGCCGCGCGAACTGGTCGTGTCGCCGCGGAATCCGCCGGAGGACTTGAACACGAAAATCGTCAGGTTGTTCAGCATACACATCAGCGAGCCGACCAGCATAAAGTGCCGCAGATATTTCTTCGGCCGCTTCGTCAGACCGATGTCCGACAGCAGCGTCATGCCGACGCCGGTTGCGGTATACAGCAGCGCCGGATTGGTGTCAACCGGATTGCCCCGCACCAGATTGATCGCACTGGAGCAGAACATACACCATACAAACAGCAGCACCAGCATCAGCACCGGAAAAGACGGCGCGTAATACCGCTTGCTCTGCAGCACCAGCCTGCACGCCGAGGAAAACAGCGCATACACCGCGAGCGCGCCCGCAACGAGAATCAGAAAGAGCGAAAGCAGCTTATAAACCATTCCGCCGATGATGTAATTCGCAGGCCGGAAGAACACCAGCAGCACGGTGATATACAGCACATCCGCGATGTGAAAGCCGCTCCGCAGCGGACTTTTCAGCGAGAGGGAGGTCTTAAGCTTCATAAATTTCCGCCAGTCTTGCCGCGACACTCTGCTCCGAGAACAGGCTCACCGCCCACTCGGAAATCCGTGCGCCGTCGAACTGATCCCGTTTCTCATACATGGCGCGCATCGCCGCAGCCAGCGCATCCACATCATCCGGCGGGAACAGCATTCCTCGTTCCTCCGTGAAATATTCGTCAATCGGGCCGTTTTTGGCGCCGATGCACGGGATGCCCGTCACCCACGCCTCAATGAACGGCACGCCGAAGGTTTCCAGCACGCTGGCCGACACATAGCAGTCGGTCTGTCCGAGAATCTTCGATACCTCTGCGCGCTCCTTCACACCGGTCAGAATGATTCTGTCCTGCATATTGAGCTCTTTGATCTGCTTGGCGAGGGCGCTGTATTCCACGCCGCCGCCGACAATCTTCATGCTGACAGCGGGTTCGTCACGGAACGCCTTTGCAAAGGCTGCCGCCGCCACATGGAAGCGCTTGACCGGCACCAGTCTGCCGACCGCGGCAA
>JAFPQL010000040.1 GCA_017414145.1 Oscillospiraceae bacterium
CCATGATCTATCGTTATTTCATTCAGAACGGGATATTGCTGTGCTTCTTCGGCATACCCGGCACGCGCTTGCCTTCGAGCAGGTCGAGGGCATCGACGATTGCCTGACGGGTATCCGCTGCGGCGATGACATTGTCCGCTGCACCGAGCTCACAGGCCTTTGCGGCCGATGCGAGCGTGTTTTTGTACTCAGCGGCAAGCTCCTTGCGCTTTGCGCTGACATCCGCAGCGCCCTTTAATTTGTCGTGCCAGAGGAATTCGACCGCTGCCTCCGGTCTGAGCGGCGCAATCGCCGCATCCTCCCAGCACAGGACGAGATCGGAGCCGGCGCCGCGTCCCGCAATCGCGGAGAATGCCGCGCCGCAGGCCTCACCGGTAATCAGTGCGATCTTGACGGTCGTTGCCTCGGCGTAGGCACCGCAGAGGCTGGTCATGGCGCGAAGCGAACCGCGGACGGCAGCGTCATTGTCTGCCGCAAAGCCCGGCGTATCCAGAACGGTCACGACCGGCACGGAGAACGCATCGCAGGTGCGGACAAAGCGTGCGAGCTTTGCCGCGTCGTCAGCGGTCAGCGGCGAGCCGCCGTCGGTGGTCAGAAGGCCGACGGACTGTCCGCGGACCGTTGCGAGATAGGTCTTTGCGGCCGAGCCGAAGGCTTCATAGAGTGGCAGGAGCGAACCGGCGTCTGCAATGCCCTCTGCCGGCGCATCCTTTGTCACTGCGGCTTCCGGAACATCAAATTCCGCGACCGGTGCGCCTGCGAGATTGTTCGCGGGGAGCAGCCGCAGGATTTCCTTTGCCTTGAGCATGACGGTTTCGTCATCCGGCAGCACCGCGGCGGCAAGACCTGCCTTTGCGGCGGTTTCGGGCTTTGCCGCATCCGTATCAAACGGCGGTGTCAGATAGAGCTCGGCTTTTTCCGTCATCAGGACGAAATCCGCCTGCTGTGCCAGCAGTGCCGCGCTGCCTGCGCAGACGCCCGCAATCACGGAGATCTGCGGGACGAGCCCGGAGAGCTTCGCGGAGGCCGCGATCAGCTTGCCGTAAGCGGAGAGGGAATCGGCAGTGCCGTCCACATAGACTCCGTTTGAATCATAAATGCCGATGACCGGCGTGCCGGTTTTGGAGGCGAGCCCGAAAAGCCGCTTGATTTTGCCGGCGGCAGCATTTCCCATGACGCCGCTGCTGATTTCCGGCGCCTGTGCAAATGCACAGACCGGCTGCCCCTCGACATAGCCGTGCGCGCAGACGACTGCGGCGGCTTCCCCGCGCTCTGCCCGCAGCGCATCCAGCTCGGTGAATGTGCCGTTGTCAAAGAGCAGGCGGAGGCGTTCTTTTGCAGTTGAACCGTTTGTTCCCATAGATACCGTTACGCATCCTTTCGTTTTCATTGATAGGAATTCACTGAAATCCATACGAAACTATTATATCATACTGCTTTCAAAAAAGCAAGTGGTTTTTTGCGGTGATTTTTGCAGAATCGGTGATGCGGCGGCGTGCGGATGCGGCAGAGCGCGGCCGGAATTCCCGTATGAAAAATATCCGGCAGTTTTTTGCACTGTTTTCTCTTGACAGATACAGACCGATCTATTATAATAAAGGAAACGGTGATGCTGTCTGATGCAAAAAACTCATACACCGTAGCTGTGCCGGCTGTCCGGCTTTTGACACATAACCAGAAAGGACGATTATGATGAAGAACAAGCGAACATTTTTCGGACGACTGCTGCGGGGCACCGCGGTCACTGCCCTGAGCGCCGTGCTGTTTTCCGCGCTGCCCGTGCTGAAGGCGGATGCCGCGGCGGGCAAGGTCACGCTGTCTGCGGACGGCACGCTGACGCTCTCCGGCGAAGTCACCAAAGAGCAGATCTGGGCATACCGGGACAACGATGCGGTCAAAGCAGTCACTGCAAAGAAGGGCATGGTTCTGCCGGCGGACTGCACTTCCCTGTTTGCGGTGACCTTTACGACGGATCCGTTTACGACGGATCCGATAGTCTGGCATTGGGAAAATCTTGGCAAGATTGATCTGACAAAGGCTGATACCTCCAATGTGACGGATATGAGCAGAATGTTCTATTGCAGTCGTGTGACCTCACTTGACCTGAGCGGCTTTGACACCTCCAATGTGACGGATATGAGCAGTATGTTCTGCAACCTTTGTAATCTGACTTCACTTGACCTGAGCAGCTTTGACACATCAAAGGTGACGGATATGAGCAGTATGTTCTGTTGCAGTCGTGTGACCTCGCTGGATGTGAGCGGTTTTGACACATCAAAGGTGACGGACATGAGCAGTATGTTTGACTACTGCCCGCTTCTGACTTCACTTGACCTCAGCAGCTTTGACACTTCCAATGTGACAGATATGAGCAATATGTTCTACGACTGCTTGAATCTGACTTCACTTGACCTGAGCGGTTTTGACACCTCTAAAGTGAAAAATATGAACGAAA
>JAFPQL010000041.1 GCA_017414145.1 Oscillospiraceae bacterium
CCTCGACCGCAGCGGCTCGATGGCCGGACTGGAAAGCGACACAATCGGCGGCTTCAACGGCATGATTTCCAGACAGAAGCAGGAGGAGGGCGCCGCATTTGTCACGACGGTGCTGTTTGACAATGTGACAGAGCGGCTGCACGACCGGATTCCGCTCGCGGAGATTGCCCCGCTGACAGACCGCGATTACACGGTACGCGGCTGCACGGCGCTGCTGGACGCTGTCGGGGAAACGATCGAGCACATCCGCAGCATTCACAGATACGCCCGTCCGGAGGATGTTCCCGCGCACACGGTGTTTGTCATCACGACGGACGGCATGGAGAACGCGAGCCGGAAATATTCGTACCGGTCGGTCAAAAAGCTGATCGGGCAGCAGAAGGAAGCGGGCTGGGAGTTCCTGTTCATCGGTGCGAACATCGACGCGGCAGAGGTTGCGGAGCAGGTGGGCATCGAGCGCGAGAACACGGCGAATTACTGTGCGGATGCGGCCGGAACGGCGACGGTATTCAGCGCACTGGCAGCGCCGCTCACCGCAATCCGGAACGGCATGGCACATGACCGGAAGTGGGCAGAGGAGATCGAAGCCGATCTGGAATCCCGCCGGAAATGACCAAAGTCCCCGCGGGGCGGAGTCAGGGCGCATCCGGACTTCATCCCTAACAGAACCGTGCGCCCGAACAACCAAAAAGCAAACGCGGAGTGAGGAGTTCAGAACAACTCCTCACTTCTGTCATTCCGCACAGCACGATCGGGGGAAAGATCGGCTGTGTTCTGATCTCGCCGGCGGGGCTCTCAGCGCCCCGAAAATTTTTCTCAGTTTTTTGTAACGAATCCGATCCTGCGCCGTCTAATATACGGAAAGCCAAAGAAAGGAGGTGCGGTGACAGTTGGATGAAACCGTCGAAAAGCTCTACGAAACCTACTATATGCAGGTCTATTCTTTCGTGATGACCCTCGCGGGAAACCGGGATACTGCGCAGGAAATCACACAGGAAACCTTTTTCCGGGTCATGACCTCAAAGCATTCCTTCCGCGGAGAAGCAAAACCCCTGTCATGGCTCTGTACCATTGCGAAGAACCTGTATACCGACGAATTGCGCCGCAGAGCCCGTCACGGCGGCGATCTGCCGGAGGATCGCCCCGACGACAGCCCCGGCCCTGAGGAAAGCATCACCGATCAGGACCAGAGCTTCCGGATTCATCTGGCGCTCCACGATCTGGAGGAGCCGTATAAAGAGGTCTTTGAGCTTCGGGTATTCGGCGAGCTTTCCTTCAAACAGATCAGCGTGATCTTCCGGAAAACGGAATCATGGGCGAGAGTCACCTATCACCGCGCCAGACAAAAACTGAAAGAAAGGTTGGATGAAGCGTGATCTATAAATGTGATATGATCCGGGATCTGCTGCCGCTCTATCAGGACGGCATTTGCAGCGAGAGCAGCCGGCAGGCCGTCGAAACGCATCTCGCGGAATGCGCGGAATGCCGCAGCATCCTGGAAGCAGAGCGCAGCAGCACGGCGCTTGAGGGCATCATCGGGACAGAGCGTGCCGCGGTGCTGAATTCGCAGGCGCGGTACTTCAAACGCAAAAGCGCCGTCGCCGGGACGGTCATCGCCGGACTGTTCATGCTGCCGGTGCTGATCTGCCTGATCGTCAATCTGGCACAGGGCGGGCTGACATGGTTTCTGATCGTACTGGCCGCCATGCTGATTCCGTTCTCGCTGGTCGCGGTGCCGCTGCTGGCGCCGGAGCATAAGGGACTGTGGACGCTCGGTTCATTTACCGTCAGCCTGCTGATGCTGCTCGCCGTTTGCAGCATTTATTCGGGCGGGAGCTGGTTTTTCATCGCGGCGCCGGCGGTGCTGTTCGGGCTGTCCGTGATCTTCGCGCCGTTTGTCGTCCGGTCGGAGCCGGTTGCCGCAAAAATCGGCCGGCACAAGGCGCTGACGGTTCTGCTGCTGGATACTTCACTGTTTGTCGCAATGATGCTCGGCATCGGCTTCACAAACGGTCTGGGGCTGTTCTATTACCGGATCGCCGCGTCGGTCACCCTGCCGATCATCGGGCTCGTGTGGGTGCTGTTTCTGCTGATTCGCTATCTGCCGCTGAACGGTCTGCTGAAAGCCGCGGCGTGCCTTTGCACGGTCGGCACGGGAATGCTCGTGTTTGACCGCCTGTGGAACAGCTTCGGCAATTCCGCAGGGCTCGTCATCGAGGTCTGGAACAGGGAGTTCTTCTTCAGCACGAACGCCGCGACCGCCGTATTCTGCATCATCCTCGGACTGGTTTTCGCAGTCCCCGGAATCATTCTGAATCAGAGGAGAAATCGCAAATGAACATGATGAAAAAAGCCGCCGCAGCCTGCCTGAGCGCCGCGCTGCTCTGCCTGAGCGGATGCTCCGTATCCTTCCGGATGCAGACAACCGGTATCCGCTACAGCCATGCCGACAGCTACACCGCCGGCGACCGCGAAATCACCGAACCGATCGACGCGCTGGACATCGACTGGCCGTCGGGCGCCGTGACAGTCAGCACAGGCAGCAGCAATTCCGTCACAATCAAAGAGACGACCGCCGCCGATCTGAAGGACGAGCTCAAGGTGCATTCGTGGACGGACGGCAGCGTGCTGCGCGTGCGGTTCTGCAAGTCCGGCGTGTCCTACCGCGAAAAGGAAGCCAAAACCGTCGAAATCACCGTGCCGGAAGGGACGGTCTTTGAAACCGTCCGCCTTGACACCGCGTCTGCCGATGCAGAATTCAACGGTATCACCGCAAAAAAGGCGGATCTGGACGCTGCGTCCGGAAAGATCGGCTATACGGGCTCTGCGGACACTTTCAACGCGGATGCCGCATCGGGCAATATCAGCTTTTCCGGCGAATCCGGCAGCATCAAAGCGAACACCTCCTCCGGTACGGTCACACTGACACAGCAGGGCGCCGCCGCAGACATTCACGCGGATACCGCTTCCGGCAAGATCGTCATAGAAGCGGAGCAGGCAGACAACATTTCCGCGAATTCCGCATCCGGCGACCAGACGCTGCGGCTGAAGACCGTCCCGAAGAAGATGAATCTCGACACCGCGTCCGGCGATGTGACACTGTACCTGCCGGAGGATGCCGATTTTACCGCGGACATCGACACCGCGTCCGGCGATGTCAGCTACAATCTCCCGCTGACCAAGTCCGGCAGCGACACCTACACGGGCGGCAGCGGCACCAATCAGATCGACATCGACACCGCTTCGGGCGATGTGCAGATTCTGAAATACGAGTAACCAAAAGAAAACAAAAAGGCCATTGCACCGGCGCCCGCCGAAAGTGCAATGGCTCTTTTTTTCGGATTATTCCTGCTGCGCTGCGCGGATCTGCCATGTATCGCCCGCCTGCCGCAGCGTATACTGCACGGTCTTGATATACTCGGCCTCCCCGGTCATCCACGCGGGCTGCTCGGCGTAATAGCCGACCTTTGCCGTGACGGTGTCGCCCTCTCTGCTGTAGGACGCAATGCGCGGTTCATAGGTAAAGAGCCGCGACGACGCCGGAATCAGGTAGCTGTCCTGCTCTTTGTCGTAGTAGCACCGCACCTCGCCGCTGATGCCGAAGGTCCGGTACTGCGGTGCGCGGGACGACCCGAAGATCCGGTTGCCCTGTGCCGTAAGCTCCGCAGCCGGCACCACGCGCATTCCGAGGTTGTCCGGATAGCCGGAGAGCCGGTCTTCCGTCATGAGCGAGATGACCGCCGCCGACAGGAACTGATCGTCCGTCAGCGCGTCGGGGTCGTCAAAATCCGGCTGATCGGTCAGCACGAGCGGCAGCACACAGCGGCCGAGCGTATCCGGCAGCGGGTCCTGCGTTCCGGCGGTATGCCGTCTGACGAGCGAGATGCCCGTCTGCACCAGCGCCGCGATGCCGACCAGCGAGAGCATCACCAGAACGGCGCCTGCCAGTGTATCCCGCACCGGATGACGGCGCTCCGGCGCTCCGGACGGCTCCGGTCCCGCAGATACGGCGGGTTCTGGCTCCGGCAGCGCCTCCGGTTCAGTTGGTTCCGGTACAGGCGTTTCCTCCGGTTCGGTTGCCGCCGGTACAGGCAATTCCTCCGGTTCAGTTGGTTCCGGTACAGGCGCTTCCTCCGGTTCGGTTGATGCCGGTACAGGCACTTCCTCCGGTACGGTTGCCGCCGGTACAGGCAGTTCCTCCGGTTCGGTTGATGCCGGTACAGGCACTTCCTCCGGTACGGTTGCCGCCGGTACAGGCACTTCCTCCGGTTCGGTTGATGCCGGTACAGGCGTTTCCTCCGGTTCGGTTGCCGCTGCGTCCGGCACCGGCGTGACAGCACGCGCAGCCCGGCGCTGTTCGGCGCTCTCGCGCATCAGCTGGTCAAGAAACGCCTGCAATTCCCGTTCGTCCATCGCGGCACCCCGTCAGCGAATCTGTCCGTCGCCGTTGATGAGATATTTGACGGTCGTCAGCTCCGCAAGACCCATCGGGCCGCGGGCGTGCAGCTTCTGCGTCGAGATGCCGATTTCCGCTCCGAAGCCGAATTCTCCGCCGTCGGTGAAGCGCGTGGACGCATTGACATAGACCGCCGCCGCATCGACGCCGCGCTGGAATTTCTCAGCATTTACAAGCGATTTCGTGACAATGCACTCGCTGTGGTTGGTGCCGTAGCGGGCGATGTGCGCCATTGCCTCATCCACATCCGCGACAATCTTCACCGCGAGCTGATAGTCGAGATATTCGTTTGCCCAGTCGTCCTCGTTCGCGGGAATCACGCAGTCTCCGAGCAGCGCCGCGGCGTCCGCATCACCGTGCAGCGTGACCTGATGTTCATCGAGCTTTGCCTTGAGCATCGGCAGCAGCTCTGCCGCGACAGCGCGGTGAATCAGCACCGTTTCGACCGCGTTGCAGACAGAGGGACGCTGCGTTTTGCCGTTGTTGATGATATTGACCGCCATATCGAGGTCTGCGGACTCGTCCACAAAGACATGGCAGTTGCCGACGCCGGTCTTGATGACCGGAACCGTCGCGTTCTGTGCCACGGCGTTGATAAGCCCGGCACCGCCGCGGGGAATCAGCACATCAAGGTAATCCGAGAGACGCATGAGCTGCGTGGAGCTCTCGCGGGAGGTGTCCGGCACGAGCTGGACGACATCCGCGGGCAGACCGGCGGAGCTGACGGCATCGCGCATGATGTCCGTCAGGCAGACATTGGACGAAAACGCCTCCTTGCCGCCGCGCAGAATCACGCAGTTGCCCGCCTTCATGCAGAGGGTCGCCGCATCAACCGTGACATTCGGGCGGCTCTCGAAGATGATGCCGATGACGCCGAGCGGCACACGCGTTTTCTGAATGCGCAGACCGTTCGGGCGCACGACGCCGGAATCGACCATGCCGACGACCTCATCGAGCTGAATCAGCTTTCTGACACCGTCCGCGATGCCGCGGATGCGGTCGGCATTGAGCAGCAGACGGTCCTGCATTGCCTTCGACATATTGTTTTTCACCGCATTTTCAAGGTCAGTTTTGTTCGCCTCGATGATCTCGTCCGTGCGGGCGATCAGCGCGTCGGCAATCGCCGCGAGCGCGTCGTTCTTTGCCTTCGGGGTGGCGGATGCCATCACGGGTGCGGCAGCCTTTGCACGCTGTCCGAGCTGTAATACGGTCAGTTGTTCCATAGTATATTCCTCCGTAATCATTGCGGCAGCGCCGCACAAAATACTGCTGTGCGGCAGCCGTTCTTCACGCCCTCCTGATCGGATGACGAATCACAGTTTTCCATTTTTCAGGCTGAACCTTTCTCGCATCGGAAAGATAGATCTCGTGATGCTGCCGGCTGTCCGAAAAATCGTTTACATATCCGTTTTCTGCCAGAAATGTGTTCATCAGTGCCACTGTCTCCGGCTCACTGTCAAACGGACCGTGATGCATGATCTGCACGCAGAGCCCCTCGTCGATCGTCAGAAACTCCGCAGCCGA
>JAFPQL010000042.1 GCA_017414145.1 Oscillospiraceae bacterium
GACAGTGCTGATATCCGCGTGTCTGCTCGGATTTTCAGCCTCCGCCGAAGAATCCCCCGCCCGGACGGACATCCCGCAGAGTGTCTCAAAATCCGCGCCGGTGCTGCTGATCGACAACGCGCATACATATCCCGATATGCCGCAGAGCTACGCGCAGGGCTATGAGCCGCTGATCGACGGCGACGAAGCGGTGATCATGCTGCCGCTTTGCTGTGAGGATGACGAAAAGCCCGAATCTGTGCGCATTTCCGCAAAGGTCACGCCGGATTCGCCGTTCATTGTCCGCAATTAT
Source organism: Oscillospiraceae bacterium (assembly GCA_017414145.1). The sequence continues at coordinate 293 of JAFPQL010000042.1, forward strand.
GAGCAGACCGTCCCGCTCGCCCTGCATGCCGATACAGACGGCGCGGAGCATGAAATCTATCTTGCGGAATTCCGCCTTGCGATGCACCCCGCGCGCATGAACGGCAGCTATCCGGTGCTGCTGCAAACCGCGGAATCCGGCGCATACACGGTCTATGTCAACATCACGGACGGCACAGACCCGCATGCGGAGACGCCCGCGCCAGAGCCGGAGCCGGTCTATGAACCGGAGCCTGTGCAGACTGAACCGCCGGTCATCCTGATGCCGAAAATTCTCGTGCAGGGCGTGACCGGCAGCACGGTGCAGGCGGGTGATTCCGCCGCGCTGCATATCACATTGAAAAACACCTCGCGCACAGAGCCGCTGCAAAATCTGACCGTGACGGCGGCGGCAGCCGCGCCGGTGCATCTGCAAAGCGCCGATACGCTCTATTTTGAGCGCATCGCAGCGGATGCGGAATTCGAGGCGGTGTTCGTCTGTCAGGTGCCGCCGGATGCCGCAGCCGGTTCCTATACACTGCCGCTGCAGTTCGATTTCGCATACGGCAAAGGCATGAACGGCGCAGGCAGCGGCAATGTCAGCATAGAGGTGACGCAGCCTGTGAAAATGGATTTCCCGCAGGTCATTCTGCCCGCAGAAGCGGTTGTCTCCGACCGGCTCGAGCTGCACATTCAGGCAATCAACCTCGGCGTAACGGCGGCGCAGAATGTCCGCGCGGAGCTCAGCTGCGAGGGTCTGCTGCCGGAGGGAACGGCGTTTCTCGGGGCGGTCAGCGGCGGCACATCCGCGGAATGCGTGCTGCCGGTGCAGGTCACCGCAAAGCGCGGCGCATCGCTCTACGGCGACACCGCCGGACAGATCACATTCACGTATACAGACGAATCAGGCGCCGAGCACACCGAAACGCAGCAGATCGCGCTCGAGCTGAAATCGCCGTTTTCCGAGCGCAGAACCGAGCCGGAGCAGGCATCGCCGAAATACTGGGTCTGGATCATGGCGGGCATCGGCGGCGGGATTCTGCTGCTCGCGGGCTATCTGATCTTCCGGCGCAGAAAGCGGGTGCAGCCATGAGGTTTCTGCGTCTGCTGCGGCAGTATGACAGCGTCAAGGCGGCGGTGATGCTGTCTGCGCTGGCGGCATTTCTGACCGGTTACAGCATCCGCGCAGCCGCCGGATATGCCGTACTCCTGCGCACGCCGGCAGAATTCATCTGCACCGCGCCGGAGGGATTTGATCTGATTCTGCCGCGCCTTGCACAGACGGAATCCGTCCGCGGATACAGCCCGCAGAAGACCGCCGTGCTCTCGCAGAA
>JAFPQL010000043.1 GCA_017414145.1 Oscillospiraceae bacterium
AGCGGCGCAGATTCTCAATCAGGACAGCAGCTTCACGGCGAAGCTGCAAAGCCGGCTGAACCGCATCAAGCCCGTCACGGTCGGAAGCTGGGGACAGGTGCAGGAGTGGGCGTATGACTGGGACGCGAAAAACGAGAAAAACCGCCACATTTCGCATATGTACGACCTGTTCCCCGGTCAGCTCATCTCAAAGGCCGATACCCCGTAGTTTGCGGAAGCGGCAGCGGTCAGCCTCAACGCCCGCGGAGACGACGGCACGGGCTGGTCGGAAGCGTGGAAACTGAACTGCTGGGCGCGGCTTGAGGACGGCGCACACGCCTACAACCTCGTCAGGCTCCTTGTCTCCCCCGTCAACAATTACGGCAGACTCTACGACAACCTCTGGGACGCGCATCCGCCGTTCCAGATCGACGGAAATTTCGGCTTCACATCGGGCATCGCGGAAATGCTGCTGCAAAGCCATGACGGTGTCATCAAGCTGATTCCGGCGCTGCCCGCACAGTGGAGCACCGGCCACGCAGACGGTCTCTGCGCCCGCGGCGGCTTCACGGTCAATCAGAAATGGGAGAACGGCAGACTGATTTCCGCGGAAATTTACTCGAAAAACGGCAATCTCTGCACCGTCTCGTATCAGGGCGAAACGGTCAGCTTCCCGACCAAGGCCGGCAAAACCTATACACTCAGCGGCGATCTGACCGTGGACGGCGCCGACTGCCTGCGGAATGTCGCACGCGGCAAAACCGTTGCAGCCGCGTCAAACGAAATCATGAGCAACATGGAGGCGCTGACCGCACCCAATGCCGTGGACGGCGCAGACGCGACCGCGTGGAATGACCCGGATACCGCGACGGGCAGCGCGTACCTTGAAATCGACCTCAATCACGGTGCGAATGTGCAGCGCGCCGAATCAGACACCTATACGCTCTGCCGCTGGAAGCTCCGGCTGGCCGGCGTCAGCGGGAACTATGCGGACAACGCCCGCGCCGTGAAGCTGTCCTTCAGCAAGGATTCCGGCAAAACCTACGGCGAAACGGTCACGGTCACGGGCAACACGAAAAACATTCTGAGCGGCGTCCTTCCGGACATCGAGACAAACTATGTCCGGCTGGAAATTCCGGAGCCGGCGCAGTATGACGGCGGCAAAACGCAGATCAATGAACTCGAACTCTGGGGCATTTCCGACGATCCGGAGCCGACCCGCAGCGCGTTTGACCGGATCGAAGCGGAGCAGTTTGACCGGCAGTCCGGCATTCAGACCGAGACGCTGGACGGCGGCGGTGCGGATGTCGGATACATCGAAAACGGCGACTGGATTGCCTTCAAAAACATCGACTTCGGCGCGGGGGCAGACAGCTTTACCGCACTGGCAGGCACTGTGACCGACGGCGGGAAAATCTCCCTGCGGCTTGATCAACCGGACGGCACCGAAATCGGCGCCTGCACCGTCACGGAAACAGAGGGCTGGCATGATTTCCGCGAATTTTCGTGCGAAGTTGCGGGCGCATCGGGCGTACACACGCTCTATCTGGTCTTTGAGGGCGGCGACGGATTCCTACTGAATCTCGACAGCTTCCGCTTTCACTCCGACAAAGTGCGCGGCGACATCAATCAGGACGGCGCGCTGTCTGCCGCCGATCTTGTCCTGATGCGAAAACATCTGCTCGCAATCGAATTTCTGACCGCAGAGCAGGGGCCTCTTGCCGATCTGAGCGGCGACCGCAGCATCACGGCTGTAGACATGGCACTGCTGAAACGCGCCCTGCTGCGGGGTTAAATCCCCTGCCGGATGCAAGACTGCGCAATCATTAACAGATAAACCGCAACAGAACTCTTGAACGGCGTACAAATTTCTCATATAATGAAAGAAAAAAGGCGGTCAACGCCGGGAACCGACGGTAAGAAACCGGGCAAATGGGAATCACTGTTTCATTTCAGGAGGGATCAATCATGAAAAAATGGAAGGCAGTTCTGACAGCCGCGGTACTGGCTGTCACGGCAATCCCGCAGATGCGGCTGCATCCGCAGGCGGCGGACACGGTCAAGATCATGCCGGTCGGCGACTCCATTACGGAGGGCGTCGGCGAAAACGGCGGCTACCGCAAGTATCTGGACTATTTCCTGAAGCAGAAGAACATCGCGTTTGATCTGGTCGGGCCGAAGAATGACGGACAGGCTTCCTTCAACTACAAGGGCCAGAATGTCAGCTACGACGGCAATCACGCGGGCTACAGCGGATTCCAGATCAAGCAGATTCCCGACTGGGGCAGACAGCAGGGCAATACCGGCAGCTTATACAATGAGCTCAAAAACAACAATGTAGTCGGGAAATTCAAGCCGGATATCATTCTGCTCATCATCGGCACAAACGACATGACCGCGAACCGCTCGATGGACGACTGCGCAAACGATCTGCGCGATCTCGTGGACTATATGCTCGCGGACATGGCGCCGAACGGCACGGTCTTTATGGGCTCGATTCCGGAATTTACCGCGTACGGCGGCAATGCGCAGCGCGTCGGGAACTATAACGGCACCGTGAAAAAGGTCGCGGAGGAGTATGCAAACAAGGGCAAGAATGTCCGGTTTGCCGATGTCCACGGCTGTCTGAACGGCACCGCCGATCTGGGCTTTGACCAGCTCCACCCGAACGGCGGCGGCTATGAGAAAATGGGCAAGTTCTGGTCGGAAACGCTGGAGGAATTCTTACAGAGCAGCGTCGAAACGACCACGACGACGACCACAACGACAACGGAAACGACCACCACAACCACCACCACGACAACAGAAACAACCACCACGACCACATCCACCGAAACGACAACCGTGACAGAGCCGCTCTCCAAGCTGCGCGGCGATGTGGACTGCAACGGCAAGGTCGCGGTCGCGGACGCGGTGCTGCTGGCGCGGTACATCGCGGAGGATCCGGTCACGATCACGGCACAGGGTCTGCAAAACGCCAAAGTGGACGGCAATGCAGCAGTCCTCAGCGCGGAGGATCTCGTCGTGATTTTGCAGGTGCTCGCCGGCATGACGACGCTGTGATGCACCGGTTTACTGAAACAAAGCAAAGCCCTCGGCACGGATGCTGAGGGCTTTCTTCTGTATGGAAGCGGCGGAATCAGGCGGTGTCGCGCTTCTGGAACACCAGACAGCTCAGTGCCGTGAACACGATCAGATACACCGCACCGATGCCGATGGCAGTCCATGTGTCCGCAGTGTTCGTATTCAGTGAAATCCGCGAAATCTGGCGGGAAACCGAGACATAATCAAAGTTGAAGTCAATGTCCAGCTTGTCAAAAATCAGCGAAAGGGCAAGATAAAACAGGCTCGGCAGGACACTCAGGCTGTAGAGCAGCGCAAAGCTGATTGTGCTGCCGATATTGCGAAACAACGTCGAAGCAAACAGAATCACTGCCATGGCACCGCACCACAGTACGAACAGTGTGATATAATACCGCAGGAAGTCCCCGAACGGCTCAAAGACGACCTGTCTGCAAAAGACCGTGCAGAACACCCAGGCGAAGCAGGCAAGGAACAGCATCGTCAGCAGGTTGAACGCAATCAGCGAAATGCACTTTGAAAGGATGTATAGATACTTGTGTTTCGTCGTACCTGCAATGTTTTTTATGTAGCCCTTCTTCCAGTCGCTGTGCATCAGCATCGCATAATAGACCGTGACTGTGACCTGGCTGAACTTTATGACCGAGTCGATCACGGAATAATAGGTCATGCCGACCTCTGCAATCAGGAAGATCACAAATGTCACGAGAAAGGCAAACACCGACGGCAGAAACATACATACATAGGTGGAAAACTTCTTGCGCATTGTGAAAAAGTCAAACGAAAGAAAACCGGTCATGACAATTACCCCCTGTCCTTTTTGCCGATCATGTTCAGATAGTATTCCTCAAGGTCGATGCCCTGTTTGCAGATTTCAAAGACTCCAATCCCCTTCTGAACAAGCAGCGCTGTGATTTCCGCCGTGCGGTCGTTGCACTGAAGCAGCTTGAGCGCGCCGGAATCGAGCATGGTAATCTGCGTGATGCCGATTTCGTTCAGATATCTTGCCGCATCGTCCGGACGGTCAACGGTAAGGCGGACACTGTCCGCGCATTCATTGAGGAGCTGCTCCTGCGTGATTTCACGGATGAGGACGCCCTTTTCGATGAAGCCGTAATCGGTGGCGAGCTTGGACAGCTCTCCGAGGATATGGCTGGAAATCAGAATCGTCACGCCGCGCTCGGTGTTGAGGCGGTGCAGCGTCGAACGAACCTCCGCGACACCGGTCGGGTCGAGGCCGTTGATCGGCTCGTCCAGCACAAGGAGCTTCGGATCACCGATCAGCGCGATGCCGATGCCGAGGCGCTGGAGCATACCGAGCGAAAACTTTCCCGCCGGCTTTTTGCCCGCCTTTTTCAGCCCGACCAGCTCGATGATCGCGTGCAGCTCCTCCGCGCTGCGCCCGCCGTACAGCTCCGCCTTGGCGCGCAGATTGTCAAACGCGCTCAGACGCTCATAAAAGCCGGGCGTTTCGATCAGATTGCCGACCTCCGCGCAGCTGATGCCGCAAAGCTCATAGCTGCCCGCTGACGCATTTGCCAGATTGCAGATCATTTTCATGAAAGTGGTTTTGCCGGCGCCGTTTCTGCCGACCAGACCGTAAATCGCACCCTTGCGGATGTTCAGGGAGATCTGATCGACAACCGTGTGACTGCCGTAGCGCTTGGTCAGGCCGTGTGTCGTTAAAATCATTTCGCTCATGTTGATACCTCCGTAGATCAGCATCGCTGTCATATGCAGTGCCGGCTGTTCCGACACCGGCTGCACCGGACAGAAAGCAGACAGCTTTTATATTATAGCATATTTACAATAAAATTGCAAGTCCGGCAATGCAAAACAACCGCCGCAGCCGTTCCGCTTCCGGAAAAATCTCCGAACACAAAAGGAGCAGGACAATCGCCCCGCTCCTTTCCCCTCATTTGTGCATCAAAACAAATTCCGGCTCAACCGAACAGCCACTGGAAAATGCCGATATATGCTGCGATTGTAATCAGAGATAGTGCCATGTCGTTCACCTTTCCATTCCGCATCGGTTTTGCACATCCCGTTCACGCGATGTGCGGTCTGCACCCTTATCATCGCATAAAACAGGCCGAAATGCAAGCATTTCGCGGTGAAAGGCGCCCGTTTGACGGCATCCGGTCAGATGTCAAGCACTGCACACGAACGGCAGCACGATCTCCGCACGGAACTGTGAACGGTCATGCTGATACTGCACCGTCCCCTCCATCTGGCTGACACAGTGTTCGACATTCTGATGTCCGATTCCGTGGTTTACAGGGTCCTTTTTGTGGGTCAGCAGGCGTCTGCCGCTGCTGCGGACCGGCGTCACATAGCTGTTGACCGCCGTGATGCAGAGGCTGCTCCCGACCGTCTGAAGCGACAGCGTCACGGAACCGCCGTCCGGACATTCCGACGCCGCGGTAAACGCATTTTCAAGGATATTGGAGAAAATCGTACACAGCACAGGGCCGGAGATCCGCGTCTGCTCCGACATCATCCCCTGCACCTGAAACGAAACGCCGTGAAACCGTCCCGCCAGATCGTTGACAATCGCGTCCAGCAGCGGATGACCGGTCTGATAGCGCACCTTGCAGCGCTCGACATTTTTTTGCAGACTGTCAAGGTATGCCATTGCCTGATCGGGATGCTGCTCCCGCAGCAGCGCCCGCACGCATACCAGATGATTGGAGATATCGTGGCGGAATTTCCGCAGCTCCGCGTCCTTTTCAAGCTGCTCCTGATAGTAGTCGTTCTGGAGCCGGAGCAGGCGTTCGTTGACAGCCGCCAGATGCTGATACCGCTTTTTGGAACGGATCATGTAATTGAGCATGATGCCGAGCGCGAGAAACAGAATGCCCAGCACATACGCCGATGCGCTGACC
>JAFPQL010000044.1 GCA_017414145.1 Oscillospiraceae bacterium
ATAATTTCAAGTTAAGATAATAGTATATGATATGATAAAAACCGTACCGGTCTGTCTGTCCGGTACGGTTTTGGGGGATTTTCCGGAATGCAGTGCAGTGCCTTGTTATGATGTAATAGTTTAACGGATTGGTGTGATAAAGAGATGAATGTGTGAAGATTAGGGAAAATTTCAGATTTGCTGCGCCGATCTGACAGAACGGCGGCAGGTTTTACGGTTCGGCGTCCGAAAAGAGGATGCCTTCGGGGACGGTCTCGGTGACTGTCACAAACGGGATCCCCGCGTTCCGGAGCGCACCGGCGCAGGCGTTTGCAGTTTCAACATCGGCACAGCCTGCAAAGACTGCGGCGCCGCTGCCGGATAACACCGGGTTCAGTCCGTGTGCGCGCATGATCTCCCGGATGCGTTCGACCTCCGGCAGGTCGGTGATCGCGTCAAAATGATTGCCGCAGACCGCGAACAATGCGTCAGCACCCGCTTCCAGCTTCATGAGAACCTGATGCGTGTCCTGCGGGAGCGGTTCGGTGACGGCGTCAATGCGGCGGTAGGCCTCCGGTGTGGAGATGCCCTCGCTGCCCTTGGCAATGACGACCGGATACCGCGGCAGTGTTCCGTACGGCGTCAGCTTTTCGCCGATGCCCTCGGCCAGCACGGTGCCGCCGTATAAAAAGAATGCGCAGTCCGCCCCGAGCGATGCGGCATGAGCATGGAGCTGTTCGTCGGAGACGGGGAGCGACAGGAGCTTCCGGATGCCGAGCAGTGCTGCAGCGCAGTCCGAGCTGCCGCCGCCCATGCCCGCCTGTGACGGGATGCGCTTTTCCAGATGCATCGCAATGCCGCTGGGCTTCTCTCCGAGGAGCTTCACGGCGGCTTTCCAGACCAGATTCCGTTCGTCGCAGGGGACGGCGGGGTCGCTGCAGGTCAGCGTCATCGGCTGACCGGGCGCGGTCTTTGTGATCGTCAGCGTGTCGTAAATGCCGACCGTCTGGAATACGCTTTGCAGCGTGTGATAGCCGTCCGGCCGCTTTCCGGTGATATCCAGCGAAAGATTGATCTTCGCCGGGGTTTGCAAAGTAACGGATCCTCCGGCATATCGCGCCGAAGCTTCGTTTGCCGCTTTGATCGCTCTTGCCAGCTTGGAAAGCGGCTGCGGGATCAGCGAGAACCGATGCTCCAGAAAAAGCGCAAATCCTTTGAATCCGTCCGCGTCGCCGGATTTCATTTCGAGCTCCAGTTCCTCAAACGGCTGCATGTGATCCGCGGAACCGAGCGCACCGACATCGACCGCGAACTCCGCCGTAAAGGGCAGTTCGCCGGGAAATTCCAGCAGATAGCAGTTCCGGACAAAATCCGTCCGGCCGAGCTCCCGGAAGGTCTGATATGAAAGGAAGATGCAGAGATTCTCCGGGGCACCGGCTTCCGGCAGCTTTTTCAGACCCTCTGCGAGCGTTGCTGCCTCGACCTCGTATTCCTCGCGGATCGCCTGTGCGCCGTCCCGCATCAGTGTGCGCTTCATGCAGCAGACCGAGCGGTCATTCTCCTGCCGGAGACGCAGCGCGCAGCCCTTCCTGTGCACAATGTTGTTCGGCGTATCGTAATACACCGCAGCGAGATGCAGCGTTTCATGCCGCAGACGTCCCGGCAGTTCATGCAGATATGCTGCAAGTGCCGAAAGCGTTTCCTGCGGGATCATCCATTTGTATTCGTTTTCCATGCGGCTGTCAGCCTGCCTTTTTCGCGTGATAGCTCGAGAAATCAAACTTGACAAGGCTGTTGACAAAGGTCAGCATATCGCTTGTCTCCACAATGAGCCGCTGTACGCCCTCCTCATCCAGCGAAAGCAGGAAGTCGGCGGGGTAGCGCGATTCAATGTA
>JAFPQL010000045.1 GCA_017414145.1 Oscillospiraceae bacterium
GGTTGGCTTTCGTTTCTCGGCTGTCTTGGGGTGTTGTTCTATTGAGGCGAAGTCCGGCTGTGCCTTGTTTTCGCCTGTGGAGGGCTTTAGGAGTTGGATGCCGGCACTGCCGGCTCCGCGCCGCGCTCTCTTTTCCTGATTCCTCTTCCCCTGGTTGGTTGGCTTTCGTTTCTCGGCTGTTTTGGGGTGTTGTTCTATTGGGGTGAAGTTCATTTGTGTCATGTTTTCGCCTTTGGAGGCTTTAGGAGCTGGATGCCGGCACTGCCGGCTGCCCGCCCGACATTCATTGGCACCATGTTACCATCTTACCATGTTACCGTCTTACCAGCCCTGCTCGATCAGCCAGTTGTTCAGCGCCCGCTCCCGGTCGCGGAGCGCCTTGCTCTGTCCGTCAAAATGCCCCAGCTCCTTTTCGCCCACAATCCGGCCGTCTACAATATACAGCACGCGGCTGCATTTCGCCGCAACCTTCGGGTCATGCGTCACGCACAGAACGGTCGTGCCGTCACGGTTCAGCGACAGCAGCTCGTTCATCACCTCGTCCGAGCTGGAACGGTTCAGCGCGCCCGTCGGTTCATCCGCGAAAATCATCTTCGGCGCATTGATCATACTGCGGCAGATGCACGCCCGCTGAAGCTGTCCGCCCGATACCTCGTTGATGTCGTTTCCGCCCACATCCGCTATGCCGAGCCGCCGCATCAGCGCCCTGCCGCGCTCCTCGGTCTGCTTCCGGCTCTCGTGCGTCTTTTTCGACTTCACAGCCGGCAGAATGATGTTGTCCAGCACCGTCAGATTCTTCATCATATACATCTGCTGGAAAATAAAGCCCATTTCCTCCAGCCGCATCCGGGCAAGCTCCTTGTCTCCGAGCTTCGCGGTATCCCGCCCGTTGAAGATCACTTCCCCCGCCGTCACCCGGTCCATGCCGGATACGCAGTACAGCAGCGTGCTCTTGCCGGAGCCAGACGGCCCCATGACCGCGACCATTTCGCCCTCGCTGACCGTCAGGTCGATGTTTTTCAGCACATTGTTCTGACGCTTGTTCACGATGTAGGTCTTGCAAAGTCCTCTTGTCTGTAAAACCGGTTTCATGTCCGTGTATCCTCCTTATTCAATGCTTGCCGTATCGCTCGGCCGGATTGTTTTCGTATACAGCGCCGTCAGCGCCGCGCTCAGCACCGTCACCCCCAGAATCAGCAGCGGATAGCATCCGTAGATTTCTGCGGCGTTGACCTGATACGCGATTCTGCCGTTCGCACCCATGATGCCGAAGAGCGGATTGATCAGCAGCCGGTTCAGCGGGCGGAACAGTGCGGCAGAGATTACAAGTGCCGCGAGAATCGTGATGCCGAAGCGGAGCGTGTGGTGCAGGATGACCGAGCCGCTGTCAAAGCCGACCGCCTTCATCAGCGCGATTTCCGCTTTTTCCTTTGCAATGAAGCTGCGCTCCATCAGCACGACCATCAGGACAATGATGATCATTGACAGCAGCAGCACAAGGTTCTTGACCGACTGAAGCGTCCCGCCGACGCCCGTGCAGTCCGCCACAAAGCCCTTTGTGTCAAAGACATTCTTTGTGTCAAAAATCTCCCTGAGTGCAGCAATCCGCGTGTTCAGTTCAGCGGTGTCCGGATGATCGTCAAACCGGATCTGATAGGAAAACGCGGCGCTCATCAGCTCGTCGGGAATGCGGAGATCCTGATGAATGCGGATGCACTCGCCCAGATTGTTGAAGCACTGGAACAGCGCCGTGATCAGCACCTCCTGTTCCGTGTCCTCCACGCGGATGCGGATATGATCGCCGATGCCGACGCCGAGCTTGTCCGCGATCTGCTTTGTGACGGCGGCCTCATCCGCAGAGAGCGGCGGCGTTCCGTCGGTGTATTCGTAATCTGTCGTCTCCGTGTCTGTGCATTGCAGCAGATTGATCTGGAACTGCCTGCCGTTTGCGGAGACCGGCAGCTTGTACCACGCCTCCAGAATGACCGATCCGGGCATCCCGTGTTCGGCAAGGACTGCCTCGATTTCCTCCTCTGTCTGCCGGATGGTCTTCTGCCCCGCCCTGACCTCCATGGCCCGGCCGGGGTCGGACAGA
>JAFPQL010000004.1 GCA_017414145.1 Oscillospiraceae bacterium
AATGCACTGCTTGCTGTCACCGACAATGAATAAATTGCTGCCGTACCGTTCGGCGCTGCCGCCCTTTGACAGCATCCGGAAGATCAGATCCTGCAGGTCGTCCGCATCCTGAAACTCGTCGATCATGATGCAGGCATACTGCGCAGAAAGTGCCTCAGCAAGCTCCGTTCGCCGGATTGTCCCGTCTGCATCGCGCTCCGCCAGCAGAGAGAGCGTCATCGTCATCGCATCCGCATAGCTGACGGCATTGCGTTCACGCTTGCGGGCGCGGAGCTCCGTATCAAATTCCCGCAGCAGACCGGCAACTGCCCGCAGAATGGCCGTGTGGCGCGCCAGATCGCTCTCCGCCATCGCAAACGGCACCCGCCAGCGTTCTTTCAGGTCGTCAAGCAGCTTTTTGGCATGGCCGCGCAGCGCGGAGACGGTCTTTGCCTGCTCCGATTTTCCCGCACGGAAGTTCCCCTCCGGCTTTGTGCCGAGCAGCGTGCTCAGGCGGGCGGTCTCGCGGTGCAAAAGCGCATCGTGCAGCCGGTCGGTCAGTGCGATTTCATTTTGCAGCACATCCAGTGAGTTTTCCGACGCGTGCGGCAGATAGAGCGCAAGCGCCTGCGCATAGAGCATCCGGCAGTCGTCGAGCTGCTGTCCGAACTCCGCAAACGCCGCCTCCGTCACCGCGCCGGACGCATACTGCTCCGCGGCGCGCTCGGCAAGATCATGGCCGAACGGCGTCTTTTCCACACAGTCGTACAGCGTCAGCAGCAGATCGTCCAGACGGCTGTCATCCGTCGTGCAGAAGGCGTCGATCAGGAGCTTCTGCGATGCCCGGACGGCCTCGTCCTCGTCGGCACGCGCACTGAACCGTTCCAGTACGGCGCGCACGGCCTCTGTCCGCAGCAGATTGTCGGCGTTGTCGTCCAGTGTGCGGAAATCCGGCGAAATATCCAGCTTTGCACACTGCTCACGCATGAGCTGATAGCAAAAGCTGTGAATCGTTGAAATCCGCGCGCTTTGCAGCATGACCTGCTGCCGCCGCAGCCAGCGGCTCTCCGGCTGTTCCTTCAGCGCCTTGTCCAGCGCCTGCGTCAGACGGCTCCGGACCTCTGCCGCCGCGTCATTTGTAAAGGTGACGACGACAAGCTCCTCCGCCGGCACGCGGGTTTCCTCGTCGGACAACAGACGGATGACGCGCTCCACCAGTACGGCGGTCTTGCCGCTGCCCGCCGCCGCACTGACGACCAAAGAGGCGCCGTGCGCGTAAATTGCAGCTTCCTGTTCAGATGTCCAGCGCGGCATCGCGCTCCGCCTCCTCTCCGTTCATGATGCGCAGCATGGCAGACTCTGCATCCTTCTGCTCCATCGGGACACGCGGATGCGCCGGATTGTCCGGGTCCGTGCCGCAGAGTCCGCGGTAATCGCAGTACAGACAGGCATCCGCGTAATAATCGCTGTCCTTTTTCCGTCGCTTCATCGGACGCGGCGCGACATCGCCCGCCGCATACTGCGCCGCACATTCGCAGAGAATCTGCTCGACATAACGGCGCAGGCGTCCGAGCTGTTCCGCCGAAAAAACCTGCGAATCCGCCGTCAGCTTCAGCTCTCCGCTGCCCTGATCGGCATCACTGACCTTCGCCGGAATGTAGACACCGGCGATTTCCTCCTCCATCATCGTCAGCACGCCGCGGTCATTCAGCACGGTGCCGCGCATCCGGAAATAATTCCGCAGAAATTCCTCCGGCGATTCCGCCGCGTCACGCTCGCGCATCTCCTTCGGCATCCCCGCCGGCATATACAGCACGCCCGCGGCCTCGGCGTCCGGATAACGCTCCGGATCGTCGAGCAGCGCAAATAAATACAGCAGCATCTGCAGATTCAGTCCGTAGTAGATATCGGCAAGCAGGAACTGCTTTTCGCCGGTCTTGTAGTCCACGACGCGCAGATAGCGTCTGCCGTCGCGCTCACAGAGGTCTACACGGTCGATTTTGCCGTTCAGGCGCAGCTCTGTGCCGTCCGGCAGCCGGAGACGGTAGGGCTTTGTACCCCGCTCCTCGCCGAGCTGTCCGATGACCAGCTCGCAGGCATCCGGCTGAAACTGCGACTGCCGCATCTCCTCCTGCGTATGGACGAGCAATGCCGTCACACGGGACGCAAGCCGCCGGTAATTTTGCAGAAACCGGTGCGGGCGGCTGCCGTTTCCGCCGAGCTGCTGCCGGAGAAAATCTGCCGCACAGCGCTCCGCGTGGTCGGAGAGCTGCGCCTTTGTCAGCGAAAGGAAGTCCTCCCGCTGCGGATACCGCAAAAAGAGCTGCTCCATGCAGTAGTGGACGAGATTGCCGCCGGAGATCGGGTTGAGATTCTGCTTTTCCCGCGGGAAAATCCGCAGACCGCCGCGACAGAAGCCCTGAAACGGACACTGCATCAGCTTCTCGATCTGCGACGCGGAGATTTGCAGTGTTTCGCCGGTCAGACGCCGCATCAGACCGGGCTTTGTCACGCGCAGACGGTCCGGGTCCTGCCGCACGGACAGCCTTGCAAGGCGTTCCTGCTCCTGCGGGAATTCCGAAAGCAGTGCGCGGGCGGTCGCAAGCTCCCGCTCCGTCACGGTATAATCGCGTGTAAAGCTCGCATACGCCGCGGCCACCGTCGTAATGTAAAATGCCGCACCCATTTCTGCCGCGGACTCCCTCCGGACGCCGGGCAGCAGACTGCGTACCTCCTCAAGCAGTGCGGACGGCTGCTTTGACTCACCGGCCTCCGTCGCCGACGCATAGCAGAGCCAGAGCCGCTCCGACGGGGCGGACAGCGTTTTATAGACAATCAGGCGTTCATCGGCGCAGAGCTCCTGCACCGAACGCGAAAGCTGAAGCCCCTGCAGGCCGAGCTGCCGGCGCTCCTGCTCCGTAAAGAATCCGCCGTCCGTGATCTCGGCCGGGAATTCCTTGTCGTTGACGCCGAGGACAAAGACGACCTTCGGTGCGCGATACCGCGCTTCGGCAGCGCTCTGCACCGTGACGGCATCGAGCGTCTGCGGCGGCACGGCGATCTGATTGCCGCGCAGCACCTCGGTCAGCAGTCCGGTGAAATGGTCTAGCGTCATCTCCGTCTGTTCAAGTGCAGCATGGAGCGTGTCCAGCAGCTCTGTCAGGCGGTTCCAGAGGCGGCGCATCTCTCTGCCGCCCGCAAGATCGCCCCTGTCCTTCATGCGCGACGCGATGCCGCCGACGCGCATCGGAATCTCCATCTGCTCCATGCAGCGGTACAGCGCCTCACAGTATGCGGCGCCCGTCTGCGGACGCCCGTCCTTCGCACGGCAGGCACTGCGCAGGCGCTTCAGCGGGGTCATCAGCATGACGCGGTAGGACTCGATCTCGCCGTCCTCGTCCGTCTCCGGCGCAAAGGGATTCTCCCACTGCTGCCCCTCAATATCCCATGTGTAGGCGTAGTTTTCGAGCTTTGCCGCGTGGGACTGACTGAGCGGGCTGAGCTGGGTTTTCAGCATCCGCAGCACCGCGTCGGTCGTCGTGCGCTGACAAAGCTCCAGCAGACAAAGCGGCAGCTTCATCACCGCGGTGTGCAGCACACTCTCGCGCAGGTCCATGAAAAACGGGATCCCGTACTTGCGGAACGCCGCGGCGAGCAGGGTGCCGTAGCCCTGTAAATCGTGCATGACCACCATGATCTCGCCGGCCTTCCTCCCGGCTTCCAGCAGATGCCGGATGGACGCTGCACAGTAGTCCGCTTCAAGCGTCATGTCATGTGCTTCGGCGATTGTCACGGCAGTTTCGCCGGTATACTGCACCTTTTCTGCCGTAAACAGATACCGGCTGAGAAACGCGAGCGACGGGTCGGCAAACCGGTGCTGGGTTTGCAGCAGCGTGACCTCCACCGGAACGCCGAGTGCGCGCGCCCGTTCCCGCAGGCGCCTTGCGGTGTCGTTGACCGCGTCAAACCGCGAAAATTCCGGCGCGTCCATATTGTCCGTGCGCAGCGCGATCCAGACCTCCTCCGCATCGCGCAGAATGACCTCGATCATGTTCATCTGGTCGCCGGTAAAGGACTCAAATTCATCGAAGAAAAAATGATTGCCGCACAGATAGCCTGTCCCGTCCGCCGCTGCCGCCGCCGTATTGAGGTCGCAGAGCGTGTCGCGCAGACCGCGGGCAGAGAGGGCGTCGAGATAATCGGCATACATCCGTCCGATGTCGAGCAGCTTCTGCTTCAGAATGGCGTTTTCCGTCGAGCCGGCCGCGTCATACAGTTCCTCCGGTGTACTGCCGGACTGCATCAGCTCGCTGAGCTGCGCCGCCGCCTGCGGCAGAAACGATGCCTTTTCCGCCTGTCTGCCGTAAAACAGCAGCGCATGGCTCTGCGAAAGCTGCGACAGGACTTCGTGCAGCACGACGGTTTTCGTCACATCGTCGGCGGCATCGCGGGGCTGTGCGGCGATCTCAGACAGAATCTCCGCGATCAGATTCCGGAAGCTGCCGCTCCGGATGCGGTTGAACGCAGCCGGCCCCAGCGCATCGTATAAGCGGTTGTCATAGGTGAAGGCAAACGGCTCCGGTATCATCGTGCGGACGGTCTTTCCGGCCTCCGCCGCCAACTTGATTTTCTGCGTCAGCAGCGTGGACTTTCCGGAGCCGGAGCCGCCGAGAATCATATGCAGCATGGGTCATGCTCCTTTCCGATGTCCGCCGGCGCGAACGCGGGCGGACTACACTCCCGTAATCGGCAGAAACCGCAGGCGCTCCGAAGCGGCATACCGTGCGGCGAGACTGCCCGCGGGGGCGTGCAGCGTCACATTGCCGCAGCAGTCAAAGGCCAGCGGCCAGACGGCCGTCTCCCGTCCGCGGATATACACATCCAGCAGATTGACACAGCCGTTCATCGCGCCCGCGGCGATCTCCTCCGTCTGCTCCGGAATCACCAGCCGCTCCAGCTGGAAGCAGCCCTCCAGTGCGTTTTTCCCGATGCGGCGCAGCCCTGCCGGCAGTGTCAGCTCCGTCAGCTCGCTGCATCCGCACAGCGCGGCATCGGCGATCTCCGTCACCGTATCGGGCAGCCGCAACCGTCCGCGGTATCCGCCCGGCACGCGCAGCACAACGGTCTTGTCCCGGTTATACAGCACACCGTTCTCGCTCGAAAACTCCGTATTTTCGTCAGCGGTGCAGATTTCGTTCAGCGCGGCGCCCTCAATCCACAGCCGCGTGATGCTGCCGCTGCCGTCGTCCATGACAATCGGCAGATGCTGCACCGGAAACGCGTCCGGCGCAATCGTTTTCACTTCCTCGCCGAGCATCAGCGTACCGCCGTATCCGGCAGGACAGCAGATCAGATGCGTCCGTGCCGCGTCAAACAGCACGCCGTCCTGATCGGAAAACGCCGGATTGCCCTCTGCAACGCGGATTTCCGTCAGACCGCCGCAGCCGCGCAGCGCATCCTCCGCGATGACAGCGGTTTCTGCGGGAATGACCAGCTTGCCGGTTTTTCCCTGCGGGCAGCGCCGCAGCTCCGTGCATCCGGCATTGAACAGCACGCCGTTCCGGGACGAGAGCGCGGGGTTGTCCTGCGAGACCGCAATCACGCGCAGCGATTTGCAGCCGTTCAGCTCCGGCGGTTCCGTGATATGCCGGGAAAGATATACCGAACGGAGCTGCCGGCAGGCTGTCAGGGCGTGCGGCCCGATGAAGCTCAGCGTGTCCGGCAGAGCCATGCTGTGCAGCGATTTGCAGTGTGCAAAGGCGTAATCCTCAATCGTTTCCAGATGCGCCGGCAGATTGATCTCCCGGATTTTCTCGCAGCCGGAGAATGCCTCCGTGACGATCTTCGTGACGGTTTCCGGCACCAGAACCGGTTTTGACCGCGCAACCGGACAGTTCAGCAGCTCGGTTTTCCCCTTGTTGTATAAAATGCCGTCCTGTGAGCTGAATTCCGAATGCAGCGGCGACACGCGGATTGCTTCGAGCGACCGGCAGCGGCGCAGCTCCTTGAGCGGCAGATGCTTCATTTCCATCGGCAGCGAAATATCGCGCAGGGACTCGCAGCCCTCAAACGCCTCCGGGTCGATGCCCTGCACCGGTACGCCCTCGACGCTGTTCGGCAGCTGCACGGTCTTCCGCGTCTTGTTCCATGCGGTCAGAACGGCGCGGTCTTCGTTCAGCCGAAAGACATAGTCCCTGATCTTTACGGTTTTATCTTCCATTATGTATCTCCTATATCATGAATCCGCACGCGGATCCGCAAACACAATCTGCACACGCGCCGGCATCAGGCGGCTGACCGCATCCTCAAACATCGGCAGGATGACTTTGCGCCGGTTCCCGAACGCGCCGCAGCCGAACGCGCCGAGCACGGCAGCAGCCGGACTGCGTTCCGCGATGACAGCGACGATCCGCTCGACGCGCTGCCGCATCGCCGCGGTGATCCGGCGGTCAGACCGCAGCAGCAGCTTCGCAATCCGTCGGTTGACTGCGGCACAGGTCAGAAAGGTGCAGAAGACCGGCTCAGCAAGCAAAGTGCCGTCTGCGCGGCGAAAGACCGGTACATCCGGTGAAATCAGCATCCGGTCGCTGTAAAACGGCGTCGGACGGAGCCGGTGCGGGCGGTAAAACTGCCGGTTTCCGCGAATGGCGGGATACAGCAGCGAACAGCGGCAGAGACTCTCCTCCTGTGCATCGCCGCCGAGCCGGTAGCCTCCGCCGGCAGCCATCGCATTCGCAAAATTCAGCGCGATGATCTCTCCGGTCACACCGGACGCCCGCAGCGCCAGCACCGCACTGATTGTGTCGGTCTGCATCTGATGCCCGGAAATCAGAAACGGCGTGCGCTCTCCCGGTGCGGCGGAAACTGCGGCATCGGGCGGCAGATAAACGGTCTCCTGCGCGAGCATCTCACCTGTTTTCGGGAGGCGTACAGCCGTTTCCCCGACGGTGTAGCAGCCTGAAGCGGCAATTTTTTGATTTTCGCGGTAGATCCGCAGCCGTTCGGTATAACGCATCTTCTGACTCCTCTCCCATGCTCGCCCTTTTGTTCGTTCTTTCATACTCTCATACATATTAAAGTGAATGCTTTGCATTCATTATACCATAAAAGCGAAGCATTTATGGTATAATCGCCCGATATGCAGGGAGCAGATCTCTGATCTGCGTATCTGCAAGGGCTTTCAGATCAAATATAATGAATGCTTTGCATTCATTATATCATATTCCGGCGAAAAGTTCAATGGGAGCGGGTGGTTTTCGGCGCAGTTCTTCTGCTTTTCCGGCGCGGGCCGGTCTCCGCGGCGAGCTGTCCGCCGGTCAGGAACACCAGCATCCCCCAGAGCGACGGATTTCGGATGCCGGACACATACAGTCCCGCCGCAAACAGCAGCGTCGTCAGCAGACTGACTGTCCGCAGCACCGCCGCAGGACGCTCCGGATTCTGTGTCAGGCAGCGCTGTGTCAGCAGGAAATGCAGCAGTGTGCCGCCGTCCGTCGCCGAATACGGCAGCAGATTCAGCAGCGCCAAAGACAGATTTGCGGACGCGGCACCGTACCGTCCGCAGAGAAACAGTCCCGCAGCCGCCAGCCCGTTTGCGGCTGCCCCCGCGAGCAGAATGCAGACCAGGGATGCCGTCGGGCAAAGGGCGTCCGCATCCATGTGCAGGCAGAGCCCCGCCGCGGAAATCCGCAGGACGGACGGGCGCCGGTGCAGGACTGCCATTGTCAGAAGATGCGCTGATTCATGCAGCACACAGGCCGCCAGCGTCCGGTACAGCACAGTCCGCGGCAGCATCAGCGAGAGCAGCGCCAGCCACGCAGGCGCCGTAAAATCCAGCAGAATCTCCGTTCCGAACAGTCCGACCGCAATCACCCGCACACCGCCTTTCTGTCCAGCATATGCGTTCTGCGGGCTGTCCTATCACAGAGAAAGCCGGCAGAACAGTCTCCCTGCTCTGCCGGCAATCCGGTTTGATTTCTGAATGATTCAGCGCACAATATGCCGGAACCAGCGCAGCACAAAGCGATGCCGCCGGTCCGCCTTCTCATACATCGCCGCTGCGAGCTTCTCCGCAGTCGTGCAACGCTCGGACGCCTCAGCCTCCGAGATGCCCTCCTTGCTGAAGACAGACTGTTTTTGCAGGTCAATCGCCCGCGTCAGCGTGCCGCTCTCCAGCAGGTCGCAGGATTCCTCGGCGGTCTCGGCAAACTGGTCATACTGCGCGTTGCCGCGGTCAATCCCCTGCATATGCAGCAGACGGACCAGGAACGCATAGGATGCCGTGCCGGCCGGATGCGTGTCTTTCTGCCGCATTGCATTGCTCCGGCGCCGTACCGTCCGGAAGTGATGCTGCCGCCAGAGCAGAATGATCGCGCCGATCACGGCCAGAACCGCCAGCACGATGCCGAGCACCTTCAGCAGACGGATTGCCCATGCGGGCAGCCGGAAGCCGGAATCGGAAGCCGAAGTCCTGCTGTCGGAAGCCGTCGTGCCGGAGACCGTCGTCGTCGTGGTCGTCGTCGTGGTGCGCTGTGACTGCGATGCCGCGGTCGTCGTCTGGGGCGGCTCCGTCTGCTGCGGCGCAGTAGCTCGCCACTGTGAGTCGATGCCCTCCGTGAACTCATACGGGATCCAGCCGAAGCCGTTGATATAGATCTCCGCCCAGGCGTGGGCGCGGTGATCCGGAATCGCAAGCTGATACTGCCCTTTCGCGTTCTTCAGGACGAAGTCGTCCCTTGCGACCACATAGCCCTGCACATAGCGTGCGGGGATGCCGCACATCCGGCAGAGCAGCACGCCCGCCGTCGCGTAGTGGGCGCAGTATCCGCGGTGCTTCTGATACAGGAAATACTCGGCAAAATCCGCGTCATCGGGGAAATCGCCGGGACGCGTATCATATGACGCCAGATTCCAGATATAGCTCCGGATCATGTCGAGCTTTCTGGACAGATTCTGACCGTCCGGCGAATAGGCGCGGTAAAAATCCGCCTTGATCCGCGCCATCGCGTCGTTGTCCGGCACGGAGAGATACTTACTCTGCACGAACGATTCATATTGCAGAATGTTCTCCTCCTCCGGCGGGGTGGAAAACTCAAATGTATCGTCCACATCGCACAAAGCGTTGTTGACGGTCATGAAATCGTATTTCTGCCGGTTTTCGAGTGAAATTTCCGTGTCGTAGGAGTATTTTGCGCCCTCCGGCACCAGCGCCTGATACGGCAGATAGTTCATCGTCTCGGTGCGCTTTGCACGGAGCGTCCAGTTGACGACGGGAAATTTGCCGTTTTCCAGACGGAACCGTTCGGTAAACGCGGAGTGCCAGAGCGTCTGCGGCATCCGGTTGGAGTCCGCCAGCGTCTTCAGCAGATCGCGGACATGGCGGTAATCGCCGGTGCGGAGCGCCCAGCCGTCGCCGGTATATTCGTTGCGGACCATGCCGCGCAGATAGTAATGATCCTTCCGCACAGACGGATCGACCTCGGCCTCCAGCACTGTCTGACCGGTGAAGTGCAGATCGGAGTTGTGTTTCAGGTCAATCAGATCGGAGATCACATTCGGGCCGCCGTCGATGTTGATGCGGCTGAGCAGTCCGGTGAAATCGTAGATCGTAAAATTGCGGTACGCCTCGATGATCCGGTCACGGGTGCGGTTGAGGCGTTCGGAGCGCACATAGCGGTTCGTCACGATGCCGATGCCCAGACCGATCACCGCAGACGCCGTCAGGAGCAGCACCAGCGCGGAGTCAATCGCCGTCTGCGGACTGCCCGCACTGACTGAAATGGTCTTTTTGCTGACCGCCGCACGGCGCTGCCGGTCATTCCGGCGCTCCGCCTCCGTGCCGAGCGTGATGATGAGCGAACCGATCCAGAATACAATCAGCATCAGGACGGCAAGCGGATGCGTTTCCAGACCGAAATACAGTCCGGTTTCCAGAAACATGAAGGTCACCAGAAACCGCAGCAGAAAGCAGAACCGGCTGCTCTCCGCGTACTCGGTCACAATGGTCAGCAGCGCACCGACTGTCAGCGCCGTAAAGAGCAGCACGGACGAATGACTCCAACCGCCCGGCATCGGCGATGGCGCCGTCGGTTCAAAGGGCTGATTCGTGATCGTCAGGGACATCGTGCGGAAGATCGAGTAGGCGCCCTCCGCGGCCTGATCCATGAATTTCAGCAGCAGACCGCAGACCGCTGCCGTCTCACCGAGCAGCAACAGCGTCCCGAAGCGCGAAATCCGGTACAGCACTCTGGTCAGAATGGCAAATCCGACCAGAAACAGGCAGATGTATTTCAGATTCCAGCCCGGATGAAAGAAGCCGTCAAAGCTCCAGAAGGAGCCGATCAGACCCGTCAGCGTCAGCAGCAGACGCACCAGATGATGCGGCGGGCCGCTGCGGTCGCGGACAGAAAGCGCCACGCTCTCCTGCAGCAGCAGCGTGTCAGGATTGTACTGCACACGGTTTTCCTCGCGGTTCTGTGCAGGCTTGCGAAACAGACTCATGCCGCACCTCCCTTCGGTACGGCTTCGGGAATCAGGCGGCGCTCCCACTCCGGCAGCAGATCTTCCAGATCGGCGCGAAACAGCGGGAACGGCAGCAGCATATCCGCAGGGAGCATCTCATCGCGGTTCGCCGCGGCAAATACCGTCACGCGCTCAGGATGGCGCAGACCGGCGAGCTGCGAGAGCAGACCCGCATCGAGCCGCGGCAGAAAGATCAGCAGACTGTCGTGCTGGTGCTCGGACTCCTGCGTCCGGAAAATCTGTCCGACCAGCATCTCGGTCGCCTCCTCCGACGAGGGATCGCTCCGGAGCAGTACCGTCAGCGCGTCGTGATAATCGTCATAATCCGAAAAGGGAATCGTGCGCAGCTTGCTGAGCTGCATCAGGGATGCGGGCAGCTCCGCTTCCGTCAGAAGCTGTGCCGCGCCGGAAAGCAGCGCCAGCATCGCGTCCAGCCGGATCGCAGACTCCGGCTGCGCACCCGTCAGACAGTAAAACGGAACCAGAATATGCTGTCCCGCGATCGGCAGGCTGAATTCCTTGACCATCAGCTCGTCGAGCTTGGAGCTCAGCTTCCAGTGAATACGGGAAATCGCGTCGCCCTCCCGATAGGCGTGCAGATCAAAAATCTCAGAGGGATCGTCGCCGGGCTTGACCTTGGAATACTCCGGTGAATCGTCAATTTCCGGCGCGGCCGGCTGCCAGTCCGGCATGACCGCGGGCTCCGGCAGCACCAGCACCTGTGCGATGTCCTGCAAATTCCGCTTGACGGAAAACAGGTGCAGCGGGTCAAACAGCCGGACGGATTTCAGCTTCAGGTTCATAATCCCGCTGGTCGCCGCATGAAAGGTCAGGCGGACCTGATGGGTGTTCTTCGCACGCAGCGGAATGTCAACGGTCAGATTCTGCGGCAGCCCCGCAAGGCTGCTGCTGTATTCCAGCCTGATCTGTGCCTGCACAGCCGGGATGACAGATTGGTTGCGCAGCATCAGCATCCAGTCGAAGGACTCGCCCTTGCGCAGCTTTTTCTTCGCAGACCGCACCTGCACCTGAATTCTGCGGGAAATGACCGTGAGTGACAGCCGCAGAACCAGCGGGAACACGAGCGCGAAAATCAGAAGCTGCAGCGACAGCGCACCGCGGTACAGAATCAGGAACAGAAACAGAACAACCAGCAGAGCCGCATAAATCAGCTTGCCTGCAATCATCGTTCCGACCCCTGCAGCGAGGGGACACGCACCGAGGAGAGAATCTCGCTGATGATGTCCTCCGCCTCGATATTCTCGGCGCGGGCGCGGTTGCTCAGCAGCATCCGGTGTGCGAAGGTCTCGCGGATGATGACACTGATGTCTTCAGGGACCACATAGTCTCTGCCGCGGATCAGCGCGACGGCTCTCGAAACAGCGCAGAGCGCCAGCGAGCCGCGGGGCGAGACACCCAGACGCACGAGCTCATGCTTTCTCGTGGCGGCGGAAAGCTCCGCAATATAGCGGTAAATCGCGTCATCGACATAGACCTGTGCGGCTGTCTCCTGCATAATCAGAAGCTCGTCGCGGGTAATCGCCTGATGCACGGCATCGAGCGGATTGACCGTGCTGCGCGCCGACATGATCTGCACCTCGCTGTCCAGGTCGGGATAGCCCATGTGCAGACGGAGCATAAAGCGGTCCAGCTGCGACTCCGGCAGCATCTGCGTACCGACGGAGCCGGTCGGATTCTGCGTGGCCAGCACACAAAACGGCATCGGCATCGGGTAGGTTCTGCCGTCCACCGTGACGGCGCTCTCCTCCATGAGCTGGAGCAGTGCCGACTGCGAT
>JAFPQL010000046.1 GCA_017414145.1 Oscillospiraceae bacterium
GCCGGTAGGCGCAGAATGCCAGAACCGTCAGCAAGGTGCCGGACAGTCCGAACAGTGCCAGAAAGGCATCGGTGCGAGTGCGGGTGTAATCCGGAAAAACCCGCATCTGCGACTGTTCAGAAACGCCGATGCCGGCGTACTGTTCACTTCCGGCAGCAATCCGGTCGGGATCCGGCTGAACAGTCAGGCTGCCGCCGCCCGCGATGTGCAGCGCTGTGCGGATTTCCCGCCTTGTGAAGCGGTCGGCGAGTCTGCCGGAGAGCAGCCATGCACCGGCGGCTGCCAGCAGCAGTCCGGCAAGCCAGAAGAGGAGGATCCGCCGGTTGCCGCGGTTGGAGATCAGTCGTTCTGCGCGGTCCATCTGTATCCCATCCCTCTCTTGGTCTGAATCTGTCCGCAGCCCGAACCGCGGAGCTTGTCGCGCAGCCGGCTGATGTGGACGGAGAGCGTGTTGTCATTGACGAAGCAGCCCTTGGCGTCCCAGAGCGCGGCGAGAATCTGCTCGCGTGTGACATAGCGTCCGGCGTTGGCGCGGAAATAGTCCAGCAGCTTCTGCTCGGTCGCGGTCAGCTCCGGCAGGGCATTCGTCTGCTCACTGCCTCTGCGGCGGAGATTGGCGCGGATGCGCGAGAGCAGCTCCTGCAGGCGGAAGGGCTTGGTGATATAGTCGTCGGCGCCGGCATCGAGGCCGCGCACGATGTCCTGCTCCTCGCTGCACGAGGTCAGAAAGAGAATGGGCGCAGCGGTGACGGCGCGGAGCTGTTCGCAGCAGGAAAAGCCGGTGCCGTCCGGCAGCATGACATCCAGCAGAATCAGATCGCAGCCGGGTGCCGCGGTCAGCGCTTCTTCGGCGGTCGCGGCGAGGCGGGTGCCGTATCCTTCGGTTTTCAGAGCCAGAGCGATGTTGCGGCAGAGCGCTGTATCGTCATCGGCGATCAGAACGGTATACAATGTCATTCCTCCATTCGTGCGGAATCCGCTTCTATTATATCACATTTGCCCACAAATGGGCAAGTCTGCCGCGGGGTTTTTCCGGCGCCGGGGAATTCGACGGGATGATCCGTGAAATTTGCGCGCAGATGCGAAGAATTCAGGGCGTTCCGCGCCCGCGGGATGCCTTCTGCCCATTTATGGGCAGCAGATGCCCGCGCGGACAGCCCGCGTCCGGTGCTGTATCGGAAAAAGCGCCTGACTGCGGCGTTTTTGACCGATTAAGCCTCGCTGTGACGGATCGCCCGCATAAGCCGCCGGATGACCGGAGATCGGGCATCGGCAGCATGACGGTATTTTGCTGCAAACCTGCCGGAAAACAGCGCCGGAACCAGATTTCTGAAAAAATTTTTTTGAAGATTCGGACGCGGCAAAAACAGCGCATTTGCGTAATAATTGAACGAATCAAACAAACGTTCCTGAAAAACGGCAAAAACGGAACCCTGCCGCAGAAAATCCAGAACATACGCGAATTTCAAGGCCAAGAACATTCGTTTGCACGATTTTGCTGGATTTTTCATGCCAAAAAGGGGGTTGACTTTTTGAACGGAGTGATGTATACTAATAGAGCAGGGATGGGCATGAAAACCCATAAATTGGAATTCGAGGGCATGAGCGAGCTCCTCCGGCCCGCTCAGGGACGCCGCGGATTCTCCTCCGAAACAAAAACAAAAATCAAACATCCTCCAAGATGTGCAGAACAAAGGAAAGACGAGACAGAGACAGCGCTGCCCTGCTGCATTCCGCCGTGAGCCTGCCGCTCAGCGGAATGCGCTGCGCTCTGCCGTCCGGCAGAAAGGGGGCGCGTCCGCGTGGCAAATTCCAGCTTGTCCGGCCGTTATACGGTTCTGATGGACAACCGCGGGCGCATCAGCTTTCCTGCAGCGTTCCGCACGGCAATCGGAGAGAAGCTCTACATTTCACCGAAGCTCTACGAGAAGGTGCTGGTCGTCCGCTCCGAGTCGGATTACATTGCGTACCGCGATCACCTGCTGGAGGCGGGCGAGAAGAACGGCGACACCGACCTTGATATTGAAGAAGACATCCGCGATTTCTGCATGATGACCGCAATGGTCACGCCGGATAAGAACGGCCGCATCACCGTGCCGGACGATCTGGTGCAGTATGCCGGCATCACGAGCGGCAAGGCTGTCGTGCTGGGCATCGTGGACTACGCGGAGATCTGGGATTCCGAAGAGCTCGCGGCTTATGAGGAAAAGAGAAAGGCCATCAGAGAGCGCAGACGCCGCCTGATGGAAATGGACAGAGATGCGCGCTACAGAGCGCGTGAAAAAGAGGTGGACTGCAAATGACAAACGGGCAGTACCATCTGCCGGTCATGCTGGATGAGGTGCTGGACGATCTGAACATCAGACCCGACGGCATCTATCTGGACGGAACGGCAGGGGGCGGCGGTCACTCCTTTGCGATCGCAAGCCGGCTGACCGGCGGCGGACATCTCTTTGCAATGGATCAGGACCCCGACGCGATTGCGGAGGCGTCCGGACGGCTGCGCGGACTGCCTGCCACGGTGGTTCACGCGAATTTCACCGCGCTGAAATCCGTGCTCGACGCAAACGGCACCGGCGCGGACGGCATTCTGCTCGATCTCGGCGTCAGCAGCCATGAGCTCGACGAGGATGCCCGCGGCTTTTCCTATCACCGGGACGCCCCGCTCGATATGCGGATGTCCCAGCAGGGGAGAACGGCCGCCGATCTGGTTAATCAGCTGGACGAAGACGCGCTGGCGGATATCATATTCCGCTACGGCGAGGAGAAATACGCCCGCAGCATTGCCGCGAAAATTGCGGCGGCGAGGGCGGAGAAACCGATTGAGACCACGCTGGAGCTTGCGGAGCTGATTTCGCTCGCCGTCCCCGCAAAGGCAAGACGGGACAAGCATCCGGCGCGCAAGACCTTTCAGGCGCTGCGCATCGCAGTCAATGACGAGCTGAACTGTCTCGGCATTGCGCTGGAGGAGGCGTTTGCCGCACTGAAACCGCACGGCAGACTGGTGATTCTGACCTTCCACAGTCTTGAAGACAGAATGGTCAAGCAGGCGTTTGCGAAATGGTGTACGGGATGTACCTGTCCGCCGTCGTTTCCGGTCTGTGTCTGCGGAAAGAAGGCAGCGGGCGTGCTGCCGCATAAGAAGCCGATCACAGCCTCTGCACGGGAGCTCGCGGTCAATCCGAGAGCCCGCAGTGCGAAGCTGAGATGTATAGAGAAAGCAGAGACCCTGTAACACAAAACGAACAAAGAACAAAAGACAACCGGCAAAACGAGTGTGCGGTGCGGCGGATCGGCGGGCGGAAAAACAAAGAGCCTGCCGGACGCTGCGTCCACGATGCCGCGGAAAGGAGGGCATACCGGTGCTGGGCGAATATGTCAGACCGATTTCCCGTGACGCGCTGCTGACCGATGAGGAACGGCGGCGTATGACGGAAGAAAACCGCCGTCGGGCACGATCTGTCAGACCGGCAGAGCCCGACCCGTTTCCCGCGTCGGAGCCGGAATCCCGGATGTGGGACACCGTGCGCGAAAAGACGAGATTTTCCAGACGCAGCAACCGGAGCGAGTTTGCCTTCCGCACCGCGGATGCCGCAGACAGCGAAGGCGCATTTGCAGCGTATGAGGCGGGCTCCGAGCGCAAGCGCGCACAGGAGCGCAGAAGAATGTCGGAGCAGAATCGTGCGGCGGCGCACTTTCGCAGCGAGGAAACACTCCCGCGGAGAGAAGCGCGTTACCGTGTCCCGACGGATGAAGAACTGATCGCGGAGCTCCGTGCAAAAAAAGCGGAGGCGCAGCAGGATTCGGAAACGGCACGCGTCCGGCGGATGCAGCAGAGCAGCGCGAACCGGAGCCGTGCGGATTCCGGAACGGGAGGCGGCTATTATCCGCCGCTTGCCCTGCACAGCACATCGCCGTTCCCGTATGTATCGGGAAGCAGCGCGATTGCCGTGAACGCGGAATCGGAGCAACAGGTACAGCCGGAACGGCAGCTGGTCCGTCCCGATGCCGGGCAGTCCGAGCCGGAGCGGCAGACGGCTGTTCAGCCGGAGACGGCGGCAAATCCGGGTCAGAAGAAAGCCGTTCGCGGCGGGAGGTTTTCGTTGGCAAGGAGAGCAAGAATCTATCCCAGACGCATGAATGCCGTCCGCATCATCCTGATCGGCGTCGTGGCAGTTGCACTGCTCGGCATGGTCATCTACGGCAGAGTGCAGACGAATGAGCTGTATACCGAAATATCTGCGCTGAAGACGCAGTACGAGGATATCGAAGCGAGAAATGTCAGTATGCGCTCCGAAATGGAGGGCAAGATGACCGTCAAGAATATTGAGGAATACGCGACGGATGTGCTGAAGCTGCGGCCGCTTGACAAGTCGCAGATTCAGTATATTCAGATTCAGACCGAGGACGAGGTCACGGTGACGGAGCCGGAGAGCAACTGGATCGTGGGCCTCAAGGACTTTTTCTCGGATATCTGGAATTTCCTGCGCGGTGACTGACATAGGATACAAAAGAGAGATCCGCCGGAACCCGTGCAGCGAGACATATATAATATAAATAGATCATCGGCAGAAGAAAATAAAATGCCGGTCAAAAAATGTGGAGAACAAAAGAAAAGCTGAAGCATCCGCGGCAAGACACCGCTGCCCGCCGGCAGATTCCCGGCGGGGGCGATGTGCTGCCTGCCGGATGTCCGCGGGTGCCGCTGAAGCGGAATCTGCGGCAGCGCCAAGCGGGCGGGGGACTCAAATCTCACGCCCTTCATTTTTGTCCGGATGTGTCCGTGTGACCGGAAGCATCCGCGGGAAAGGAGCAGTGTCATGCCGGAAAGACCGGGGCGCAGGACAGGCGGAATCAGCCGTCTGCGCGCATCCAGAAACCAGACATGGAAGCGCGGCCGGCGCGCAGCGGGCGCAAAGCCGTCCGTCAGCATGAAAAAACGCGCGAATGCTGTCATTCTGTCCGCGCTGTTTGTTGCGGCAGCGGCGCTGAGCGTCAATCTGTTCAAGATCATGATCGTCGATCATGACAAATATATTGAGCGGGCGAATTCGCGTCAGTTCGATTCGATCACACTGCCGGCGGCACGCGGCTCGATTTACGATGCAAACGGCACAGTGCTGGCGCAGAGCGCGACGGTGTACCGGATTTTCGTCGATCCGGGACTGTTCCGGCGGGAGATTGCGGCGATTGAGGAGCGGAACGCCAAGCTGACGACTGAAGCGGAGGGCAAGGTCGGAGAGGACGGACAGCCGGTTGTGCCGGATCTTGTCAACACCGAGGAGCTCCGCCGCGACCTGACCGCGTTTCTGGCGGAGCAGCTCGAAATACCGGAGGAGAAGGTCTCCGAGGCGCTCGACAAGCAGGACAG
The DNA here is from genome assembly GCA_017414145.1 of Oscillospiraceae bacterium. Next base: position 5,372 of record JAFPQL010000046.1, read on the forward strand.
CCGCTTTGTCGTGCTCAAGCCGAAGGTCGAAAAGAGCCGTGCGGACCGGATTATGGACTATGTGAGCCATATCCAGAAGACGGGCAGCGCCCGCAAGGTCGCGCTGGAGTCGATCAGCCGGCAGTCCGACACCAAGCGGTATTACCCGCAGAATGAGCTGGCGGCATCGGTCATCGGCTTCATGAACAATGACGGCAAGGGCTTTTACGGCATCGAGGCGTATTACGACAGCAATCTGTCCGGCATCGACGGCAAGACGGTCACGGCAGTTGACGCGAACGGCAATGAAATGCCCTACCGCTACTCCAAGACCTACCCCGCGCAGGACGGCGACGATGTCTATGTGACGATTGACATGACGCTCCAGACCTATCTGGAGAACGCAATCACGGACATGGTGGACACCTTCCAGGTCGGAAACCGTGCCTGCGGCATCATTCTGGACGCCAAGACCGGCGCGGTGCGCGCAATGGCATCGGTGCGCGGCTTTGACCCGAATGACCCCTATACCATCTACGATCAGCTGACGCAGTCGCAGATCATGCTGCTGCCGGAGGGCGACGAGCGTGACAAGGCGGTTGCGGCGGCACGCGAGACACAGTGGCGCAATAAATGTGTGACGGAAACTTATATTCCGGGCTCTGTTTTCAAGGTGTTTACGGCATCGAGCGGCCTGGAGGAAAATGTGATTACCTATCAGGACCGCTTCTACTGCGACGGCGAATATCCGGTCAAGGGTGCGGCAAAGCCGTTCCACTGCTGGAAGCGCCGGGGACACGGTTCGGAGTACTTTGAGGAGATTCTGACGAATTCCTGCAACCCGGCGTTTATCTCGATCGGTCAGACGCTCGGCAGAACCATGTTCTGTCAGTATTTCCGTTCATTCGGTCTTGAGGAGCGAACCGGCATCGACCTGCCGTATGAGACAAAGTCAATTTCCAATCTGGATTCCATGGGACCTGTTGACCTTGCGGCGAGTTCCTACGGTCAGCGCAACTCCCTGACACCGATTGAAATGGTCACGGGCTATGCCGCGGTCGTCAACGGCGGCTACCTGCTGGAACCGTATGTGGTCAGCAAGGTCGTCGATCAGGCAGGAAATGTTGTACTTTCCCATGACAAAACCGTGCGCCGTCAGGTGATCTCCGAGGAGACCTCGGCGGAAATGCGCCGCGCACTGCAATTTGTTGTTGACGGCAACCACGGCGGCAATGCTTACATCAAGGGTTATAAGATCGGCGGTAAATCCGGTACATCCCAGAAGCTGCAGGGCATGATCAGTGCGGCAGATGCGGAGTATGTTGCTTCGTACTGCTGCTTTGCACCGGCGGATGATCCGGAGATCGTGCTGCTGATCATGGCAGATGAACCGAACAAGAACATCACCTATTACGGCGCTACGGTCGTTGTGGCGTATTCGCGCCGCGTA
>JAFPQL010000047.1 GCA_017414145.1 Oscillospiraceae bacterium
TCTCAACTCGCAGCCTATAGAAACAACACGCAGTCACTATCATTTATAAAAAAGGAGTATTGATTATGAAAAAACAGATTTTTGCAGCAATCTGCTCTGTCACGATGCTGGCAGGCGCCGCAGCTTTTGCACCCGCACTGGACTTCACCGCCGGTTCTGAGGAAATCGTCGCAAAAGCGGTTACATTCCCCATCTACGAGAACATCGGCGGCATCCGCTGGGGCATCAACTACAGCAACGATGTCAATGAATGGGGCGGCTACAAGATTGTTTCCGCATGGAATTACACCAACATCACCAATGTCACAATCCCGACAACCGTCGGCGGCTATCCGATCAACCGCATCGGTGACAACATCTTCATGAACACCGGCGTTATCGAAACCGTCACGATCCCGAACCAGATCGGTATCGTCGGAGACAACTTCTTCCGCAACAACCATTCTCTGAAATATATCAACATCAGCTCGACCCTGACTGAATTCGGCCACAACTGCTTCCTGGACGCAACGGAGCTGCGCTCCATCAATATCCCGAATTCCTGCTATTTCCTCGGCGACCACTTCTGCGAAAACGCCACCAAGCTGCAGTATGTGACAATCGGCAACCAGCTTGAGCACATGGGCGATTACGCTTTCTACGGCTGCAACCAGATGCAGAACTTCAGCTGCTCCTCCACGCTCATGGCCGACTCTCAGTGGGGCTACGGCATCTTCTGGAACAACAGCTGGGCTGACAACTGGAACGCAACCCATACCGATACAATTTTCGGCAGCGGCACGCACAAGTTCCTTTACAGATACAACGGCACACCGGCATCTAACGGCTCAATCAGCAACTATGCAAGCAATGTCGAATATGTCTACGACTATGCCTTCGGCGCAGACGCCTGGACGCACGGTGCAGAGGTCAAGACGCTGGATCTGCGTCACGCAAAGAGAATCGGCACACAGGCCTTCAAGAAGCTCTCGAAGGCAACCGTCACCCTCTCCCGCAGCAAGATGAAGGCATCCTACGGCAACGACTATGTGAACTATGTCAAGGCACAGGCACATCCCAACACGAAGTTCAACTGGGTTGCATAATCCCGCACAGTCCATACACTGATACACAAAATGAGGCAGTCCCGGCTCCGGGGCTGCCTCGTTTCTGCTTTGGTCATGCCGTCAGTACACCTTCCGTTCGGTGCGGTTCCGGCGGATAAACTGCTCGGTATCCTCCGCGGACATCGGTTTGCCGTAGAGATACCCCTGCACATAGTCACACCCCAGCAGCCGGAGCTGCTGCGCCTGCTGCGGCGTTTCGACGCCCTCCGCGATCGTCCGGATGCCCTTTGCCTTTGCGATGCGCACGACAGCGGACACAATCTCCTGCACAACCAGATCATCCGCCATGTGCATGACAAAGGAGCGGTCGAGCTTCAGCATCGTAAAGGGCAGCATCCGCAGATAGCTCAGCGAGGAATAGCCCGTGCCGAAATCGTCCATCGCAATCTGCACGCCGAGAATGCGGAGCTGCTTCATCCGCGACGCCGTCAGGTCGATGTCCTTCAGCGCCAGCGACTCCGTCAGCTCAATCTCCAGAAAGCGCGGCGGAAGCGTGTTTTTCTTCAGCGCGCCCGCAACCACATTGCAGACATTGTCCTGATAGAAGTCCATGCCGCTCATGTTGACCGACATGACGATTTCCGGCAGACCCATCTGCTGCCACTGCTTTGCCTGCCGGCACGCCTCGCGGATGACAAACCGCGTGATCTGCATGATGAGCGGCGTGCGCTCCGCCACCGGAATAAAGACCTCCGGCGGCACCATCGTTCCGTCCGCCTTTTTCCAGCGCACCAGCGCCTCCAGCCCGATGACCGCGCCGCTGTCCAGCGCGATTTTCGGCTGATAGTACAGCATCAGCTCATTCTTCTCGATCGCGGCACGGAGCTCCTTTTCGAGATTGCTCTCCCGGATGATCGTGTCGTGCATCTCCTCCGTATAGCCGGTGATTTTGCCGCTGGTATTCTTGCCGGTCGAGAGCGCAAACTCCGCGTGCTCCAGTACCTGTTCAAAGCTGCTGCCGTCCCGCGGCATCCGCGCATAGCCCGCGGAGCAGGTCAGAGACCGGTTCTCAAACTTGCCGACCGCCTGCGCCGCCAGCTTCTTCTGAATGTGCCGGATGACCGTCTCCGGCAGCTTCGCGTCACCGGTGTCTCGCAGAATCAGCGCGAAATTATCGCCGGAAATGCGGGCGCCGAAGCCGCCCTCCGTCAGCTCCTGCTTCAGCCCGTCGGCAAAGCGCCGCAGCAGCTCATTGCCGTTCGCGTAGCCGCAGGTGTCGTTGATGAGGTGAAACCGGTCAATGTCCATGACGATGACCCAGTACGAGAAGGCGAGCTCCTTGGTGCAGAGATAGAGCTCCTCACCCACCGTCATGAGCTTGTTGCGGTTCGGAATCGCCGTCACGGCATCCTCATAGGCGATCTGCTCGATGCGGGCGTCCTTTTCCTTTTCGTTTGAGATGTCGATGACCGCCCCGCCGATGACCACACCGCCGTCGGCCTGCTGCATCGCCTTGAAGCGGTAGGAGTACCAGCGGTAACGGTTGTCCGCGCCGCTGACGCGCATCTCCAGCACCTGCGTCGAGTTCATGTAGTCGCCCACATGGCTGCGGATGATCTGCACATGGCGGTCAAACAGTGCAAGATCCATCGGATAGACGCGGCTTCTGAGATCCTCCGGCGTCCAGTGTTCACCGGACAGCCCGATCATCCGCTGCAGCTTCTCCGACGGGAATAATATATGCGACTTCAGCTCGATCAGCAGAATGCCGATATCGGTCAGCTCCATGGTCAGCATATTGCGGTTCTCGGAGGCGGCAAGGCGTCTGGAATAGCTGCGCAGCTCCGATTCAATGAGGCGGATGCTTTCGAGATCGACGCCGATCGAGAGAAAATAGGTCACGCCGTCCTCGTCGGTATGCACCGCGGAGGTGTTCCAGATGATGCTGCGCTGCCTGTCCTCCCCGACCGGAAAGACATATTCGCGGTTCTTCGTCAGGACGATGTCGCGGATGGCCGCGTCATCAATCTGCTCCATGCCAAAGAGCCGCGGCACGAGATGATCCGCCGTCGGCAGTGCGTTCGGGTCAAGCTGCGCCACGCGGCAAAGCGCGTCGTTCAGCGCAGCCATGCTCAGCTCATCGTCCCAGAGCATCGCGGGCGCCGTCAGGTTCCCGACGAGATGCCGCAGACGGTTCTGCTCGGAGATCAGCCGCTTCCGGCGCACGCGCTGCCAGTACAGCACAAAGAAAAAGCTCAGTATCACGGCGAGCAGCGCATAGGAATTGAAGATCAGATACACGAGCTCGTCTGCGTCCCGGTGCCGGAACGCGTATATGATAATCAAAACAGTCACAACGGCAAACGCAAGCATTGTGAAATAGATAATCCGGTTTCTCAGCCGTCTCAAAGCTGCCGCCCCCCTTCTGTCTCAGGCGATACCTATCCATTTACTATTATATCAAAAAATCTGTAAAATGTCAATGGATTTAGTGCATTTTATTTTTCCCCTTTCCGCGGGATTTCACAAATATTTCATATTTCTCTGCTATAATAGTTCTGATTACATCCCACCCGAACAGCAGCAGAGATCAAACCGAAAACCGGAGGAACCCGATATGGAAAAGAAAATCAGACTTCTGATTGTGGACGATGAGGCGAATATCCGCAATGTCGTGCGCGAATACGCGGAATTTGAGGGCTACGAGGTCGAGGAGGCGGCAGACGGCATGGAGGCCGTCACCAAGGCTCGCGCCGTGGACTACGACCTCATCATCATGGATGTCATGATGCCGCGTCTCAACGGCTTTGCCGCCTGCAAGGAGATCCGCAAGATCAAAAACACGCCCGTCATCATGCTCTCCGCCCGCAGCGAGGAATATGACAAGGAATACGGCTTTGAAGCCGGCGTCGATGACTATGTCATCAAACCCTTTTCCCCGAAGGAGCTGATGCTCCGGGTCAAGGCAGTGCTGCGCCGCAGTGCCGCACCGCAGCTCCCGCAGCGGCTCTCCTTTGAGGGGCTGGAGATCGACATGGCCGGCAGAGAGGTCTATGTCAACGGCGAAAAGGCCAACATGACCCCGAAGGAATATGACCTGCTTTTCTATCTCGTCAAAAACCGCAATCTGGCGCTGACACGCGATCAGCTTCTGGAGGAGGTCTGGGGCTACGATTTCTTCGGTGACGACCGCACCGTGGATACCCACATCAAAATGCTCCGCTCCAGTCTCGGCGAGTACCGCAAATTCATCGTCACGCTGAGAGGAACGGGATACAAATTTGAAGCCTGAGCTGAAAAAGCGCGGCCCGATGCGGCTGCATATCTGGATCTGGTTCATGGTCTTTGTCGTCGCGGTCTTTGTCCTGCTGTGGGTCAGTCAGATTCTGTTCCTGCAAAATGCCTACGACCGGATGACTGCCACGGAGGTCAAGCGGCAGGCGAACCGCATCACCGCCGCCTACCAGAAGGGGGACGCCGAGGAATTCCGCGTAACCTGCGATGAAATCGCCGTCAAATTCAATATCTGCATCACGATGTGCGATTCTTTGCAGCGTCCGCTGATCTACACCCGCGATGTGCTCGGCATCAACTGCCTGATTCACGGCAAAAACCGGAACAACATGACGCACACGATCATCCAGAAGCTGCGCGAGAGCGGGGACAGCGACCTGTGCCGCAAATTTCTCAACGAGCAGACCGACGCCGAAATCCTGATCTACGCCTGCACAATCGGCAGCACCGAGCAGCCCGAAGCCTATCTGCTGCTCAACACGACCCTTGTGCCGGCGTCCATGACCGTCAGCATCCTGCGGCGGCAGCTCATCATCATCATGGTGATTCTTGTGCTGCTGGCGTTTATCATCTCCTTCATCGTCTCCAGCCTGCTCGCAAAGCCGATCGCCCGCGTGACGAAGGAGGCGGAGCAGCTTGCGCACGGCCGGTATGACATCAGCTTCACCGGCGGCAGCTACGACGAGGCAAACCGCCTCGCGGAGACGCTGACCTACGCGAGCGGCGAGATCAACCGCGTAGACCGGATGCAGCGCGACCTGATTGCCAACGCGTCCCACGATCTCCGGACGCCGCTGACCATGCTCAAGGCCTACGCCGAGATGATCCGCGACCTGTCCGGCGACAATCCCGTCAAGCGGAATGAGCATCTGGGCGTCATCATCGAGGAGACCGACCGTCTGACCGCGCTGGTCAACGACATTCTCGATCTGTCCAAGCTCGAAAACGGCAACATGAAGCTCGAACGCACGGAATTCGACATGGAGCAGCGTCTGACGGAAATCGTCGAGCGGTACCGCGGACTGTCCGGCGTGTCCGGCTTCTCCTTCACACTGAAAACCGACGGCGCCGCACCGGTCTGCTGCGATGCCGGCAAGATCGAGCAGGTCATCTGCAATCTCATCAACAACGCCATGAATTATTCCGGCGAGGACAAGCAGATTTTCGTCACGCAGACCCACACGCCGCAGGGCCTCCGCATCTCGGTGCGCGATACCGGCGAGGGCATGGATCAGGAGACGCTTTCCCGTATTTTTGACAAGTATTACCGCAGCGAAAACTATACACGAAAGGTGATCGGAACCGGTCTGGGGCTCTCGATCGTCAAGGCGATTCTGCGGATGCACGACTACGCCTTCGGTGTCAACAGCCGTGTCGGGGAGGGCTCCGATTTCTGGTTCCTCATCCACGACACCGCGGCAAAGGAGGAACCGGCAGCGCCGCAGGATGCGGCGGACAGCGCCGGAGAAGTTTGATGTTCCGGCAGAATGACAGCGGGCTGCACGCCCGGAAAGGAAGACTTTACCATGAAAAAGCGAATCGGAATCTTAACCTCCGGCGGCGACTGCCCCGGACTGAATGCGACCATCCGCGGCGTCGCAAAGGCGTGCTTTGAGCTGATGGGCGAGGACAATGTCGAAATCGTCGGCATCTCAAACGGCTACTACGGGCTGATTCACAATCTCTGCCGCGTCATGCAGCCGGCTGAATTCTCCGGCATTCTGACGCAGGGCGGCACGATTCTCGGCACCAAGCGTCAGCCGTTCAAGATGATGACCGTCATCGGGGACGACAATGTGGACAAGGTCAAGAGCATGAAGGAGACCTACAAAAAGCAGCGGCTCGACTGTCTGCTCACGCTTGGCGGAAACGGCACGCACAAGACCTCGCATCTGCTCGCCCAGGAGGGACTCAATGTCATCGGACTGCCGAAGACAA
>JAFPQL010000048.1 GCA_017414145.1 Oscillospiraceae bacterium
GATGAACAGCCAGCCGCACGGGAATTTCAGCGTACCCGCCGGCAGAAAGATCAGCAGACCGATGACAAGCAGTCCGGCCGCGAATTTTGTCAGCGCCTTCCGCGCCAGCGTCTTGTTCACGGCAGTCACCTCCCGTTATTCGGACTCCGGTACATAATACTCCTCGACCAGCTCGGTGAACAGATGACCGTCCAGATGGTCGCTCTCATGGCAGGCGCAGCGTGCGCCGAGGTCGCGGAGCTTCAGCTCATACTGCTCGCCCTTTCGGTTGAACGCCCGCAGCGTGACCGCCTTCGGGCGCGTGACATAGCCCCAGCGGTTCGGGACAGAGAGGCAGCCCTCCAGATCGCGCACCTTACCGCTCTGCTTGACAATTTCCGGATTGACGGCTTCGATCAGCTCGCCGCCCTCCTCCAGAATCATGATGAACACCCGCCGCAGAATGCCGACCTGCGGGGCTGCAAGCCCGACGCCGCCGGTCTTGCGCAGTGTTTCCTCCATGTCGTCAATGAGCTGCGAGAGCTTTTCGTCAAACTTTTCGACCGGCCGGCAGTGCTTTGTCAGAACCGGATCGCCTTCTTTTACAATATTGCGGATTGCCATGCTGAATCTCCTTATCGGTTTATTCCTCTGCGGCATTCGGGAAGCCGTCGCCCCGGCGCCGCAGCGTATTTTCATAAAATGTGAACGCGTCCACCTGAACCGGCAGCGCGTGAAGCTGCTCCTGCGTGATCCATGGATTCTGCACCGAATCGCCCGCATAGAGCAGATGTGCGTTCCGGGCCGGATCCAGCCCCTGCGCAAGCAGAAAGGCACGCGAGCCCGTTTCGCTGACGGCCTCATCCGCCAGCAGCACGACATGACCCGGACTTCCGCCGCGGCAGATGATATCGCCTGCACGCGCCTCCTCCGGCGTAATCGGGTGCGACTCCGCTTCAAGCGACAGCGTACCCGCGTAATGCTGCACGGTCATCAGCCAGTCGCGGTAGGTCTGTTCGGTATCGCTCCTGCCCTTTAATTTCAGCCACATCGAGAAATTCCCGAATGCCAGCACGCGCTTTCCGCTGCGGAATGTCTCATAGTCACAGCACATTCCGTTGGTCAGATGAAACGAGAGCTCCGCAGTCTGACCCGCTGCGCGGTAATAATCGCTCCAGAAACGGATGACCGTATCGGCGCACTGCTGATATCCCTCGGTGCCGAGCGTCAGGTCGTAGACCGCGGCGGCGTTCGCGCCGGAAATCTGTTTCCCGTCGAACATACAGATGCCGCTCCCGTCCGGATACAGCGTCTGCTGCCGCATAAACGCCAGAAAGCTGTCTGCGGCCGCCGGTACGCGGGTATAGCCCTCCGGCGGCAGAATGCGTGTCTCCTGCGTCATGCCGGCCGGATTGATATACGGATTTGCCGGTGCGGCTGCGATGTCCGGCTTCAGATCGGCGGCGCGCCAGTGCCTTGCCGCACGCAGACAGAGCAGCGCATAGCAGACAAGCAGCAGGCAGATCAGCAAAGTCAGCCGGATGATGAGCTGTTTTTTCGTCAGTTTCCAGACAGTCATACCGCGGTTTCCTCATCCCTGATCCGGAAAGAGCATCTGCGGCGGGGTCACGACCGGGGAACCGTCCGGATTCCGCATCACGGTCAGGCCGCCGGAATACCCTTCCCGGCAGTAAAGATAATTGACGCCGGTCATCATGTCCACCAGGATCTTGAACTGGTGGCCGTCCAGCTTCTGTGTATAGATCACCGCAAAGCGCGTCTGCTTCTTCTTGAACATCCGATTTTCCTCACTTTGTCACACGCCGCAGTCGCCGTTCATATCAGCAAACACGGAGATGCCGCGAAATGCCGGATCGGCAAGCGCCGCGGACAGCAGTCTGCGGATCAGACCGCGCATTTCGGCAGTGTCCTTGCATTTCAGCAGCAGGCGGCGGCGGTATTTTCCGTTCAGGCGCCCGTAGCCGGCCTCAACCGGCCCCAGCACGCGCAGCGGCAGCCGCAGCGATTCCGCGTGCAGCATCTGCCCCATGATTTCCACAAACCGCTCCGCCGCGGTCCGCACCTTGTCCTCCCACACGCCGGAAAATCCGATCACGCAGAGGTCGCAGACCGGCGGGAACATCAGCGCACGGCGCATTGCCATTTCTTCCTCGTAAAAGCGGTCATAATCCTGCGCTGCCGCAAGCTGCAGCACATAATGCTCCGGCATCGAGGTCTGCAAGATCGCTCTGCCGGGATGGGCGCCTCTGCCGCCGCGTCCCACGACCTGTGTCACGAGCGAAAAGGTGCGCTCATAGCTGCGGAAATCGCCCGCAAACAGCGCCTTGTCGATCGAGACAACGCCGACCAGCGTGACATTCGGGAAATCCAGCCCCTTGCCGATCATCTGCGTGCCGCAGAGAATGTCATATTCTCCGTTTGCAAAGGCACGGAAACCGGTTTCATACGCCGTGCGGGTCATGGTCGTATCGGCATCCATCCGCAGGATGCGCGCATCGGGCAGCAGCTCCGCCAGCGATTCTTCGAGCTTCTGCGTCCCGAAGCCCATCTGCCGCAGACGGTCGTTGCCGCATTTCGGACATTTCGTCACGGGCGGCTGCACATGACCGCAGTAATGGCAGAGCAGCGAACCGTTCGCCTTGTGATAGGTCATCGGCACGGAACAGTTCGGGCAGTAGACCGGCTCGTAGCAGCTTGTGCATTGCAGCAGCGTGTGATAGCCGCGGCGGTTCAGCAGCAGAATGCTCTGCTCCCCGCGGCTGAGATTTTCGCGCAGCGCATCGTACAGCGCCAGCGAATACGCGCTTGTGTTGCCGTTTGCGCGTTCCTCGTTCATATCGACAATCTGCACCTGCGGCAGCGGCGCCTGATTGTAGCGCTCGGTCATTTTCAGCAGGCGGTACACCCCGCGCTCCGCCAGATAGCGGCTCTCAAGCGAGGGCGTCGCAGAGGCCAGCACCAGTGCGGCACTGTGATATTTGCAGCGGGCGCGTGCGACCTCCGCCGCGTGGTACCGCGGAGACTGCTCCGATTTATAGGTGCGCTCGCCCTCCTCGTCGAGAATCAGCAGACCGAGCCGCGGGAGCGGCGCAAACACCGCGCTCCTTGTCCCGACGACCAGCGAAATCTCACCGCGCCGGATCAGCTTGTCGGTGTCATACCGCTGGGACAGCGACAGCCCGCTGTGAATCAGCGCCACACGGCTGCCGAAGCGGGACTGAAAATACTGCACAACCTGCGGGGTCAGCGAAATCTCCGGAATCAGCAGCAGCGCCTGTCTGCCGCGGGAAAGCGTCAGCGCAATCAGCTTTTCAAAGACAGCGGTCTTGCCGCTGCCGGTCACGCCGTGCAGCAGAAATGCCGCCGCGTGCTCCGCCAGAATCTGCTCGGCAACTGCGTCGTAGGCAGCCTGCTGCTGCGGGGAAAGCACCGTATCGTCCGGTGAAACCGTCGCCGCGGCATCCCGCGGAACGCGCAGCAGTTCACTTTCCGCGATTTCCGCGATGCCCGCCTTGACGAGATTTTTGATGACAACATCCGTCACGCCGGCATAGTAAGCTGCCTCTTTTGCCGTAAGCTGATGATATTCCCGCAGCACGGCAATGACGGCGAGCTGCTTTTCCGTCGCGTGAAAGGCGGTCTCATCCGCGAGAAAGGCCGCCGACAGGCGCACCGTGCGGTTCACCTTGTCCGCGATGAGCTGCTTGCCCTCGGAGAGCGCAAGCAGACAGCCCTTTTCCTCCAGTGCGGCGAGCAGCTTCTTCTTTTCGCCGCGGCGGTCGTCGGTGAGGATTGCCTCCTGCTCCTGTCTGGCCTTCGCCTGCCGGAGCATCGTCAGCAGATTCTTCTCCGCCTCCGTCAGCTGCACCCCGACCGGCGGGTCGAGCGGCAGCCACCGTTCTTCCAGCCGGATCTGCAGTCCGCCCGGCAGAACGGCGCGCACGGCGTCATACCATGTGCAGAAGGTGTGCTCATGCAGCCATTCGACCAGCATAAGCAGCTCGTCTGTCAGAACCGGCTCGGCATCGAGCAGCGCCGCGGCCGGCTTCAGCACAAAGCTCTGCTCCGCGTCCTGCTCCTGCGGAACGGGCGTCTGTTCGATTTTCAGCACCATGCCGATGCGCCGGCGGTTGCCCTTTCCGAACGGCACGGCAACGCGCATTCCGGGGCGGACAAGCCCGCGCAGACCGGCTCTCGCAGAATAGCTGTAAAGCCGGTCAAAGCCCGGTGCGGCAGCATCAACGGCAACCAGCAGCACCGGCTCGCAGTCCGGCACAGATGCGGCAGCCAGCCCGGACATCAGACTTCGTTTTCGGTTTCGGGATCGACCAGACGGTACTTGCCCGCCGCGAACTCATCGACAGCGGTCTTGACCGGATTCTCCTCCAGCACAACCAGCTTCAGGGTCTTCTCGTCGAGACGGACCTTCTGCTCACCGTTTGCCTTTGCCTTGCGCTCGGCAGCCGCCTTTGCGGCCTCCTTCTCGCGGACATGGGCATCAGCAATTTCTCTTGCACGCTTGGCGACACCGATGACGAGCGAGTAATAGCTCTCATTTTTCGATATGATCTGATACATGGAAGGTCTTAACATCTTCAATCATCTCTCCAATCTTGTCATTAGAATAAAAGGGTCTCATATTTGCGGCACGGATGATGCTGTCAAAATCCCGGACGGCATCCTCCAGTGCGTCATTGAGCAGAATGTAATCATATTGCGCTGCGAACGGCAGCTCCTCGCCCGCCCGCATAATGCGCTTTGCAATGACCTCGTCGGTCTCGGTGCCGCGCTTTTTCAGACGGCGGTGCAGCTCTGCAACGGTCGGCGGCAGTGTGAATACCAGCACTGCGCCGGGACAGCGCGCGCGGATTTGCAGCGCACCCTGCACCTCAATTTCCAGAATGACATGCTTACCGGCGGCGCGCAGGGCATCGACCTCATCGCGCAGCGTGCCGTAATAATGCCCGCAATACTGCGCATATTCCAGCATCTTTCCGTCCGCGATGCGCTGTTCAAAATCCGCATCCGTCAGGAAGTGATAGTGGACATCGTTGACCTCGCCCTCCCGCGGCGCTCTGGTGGTCGCGGAAACGGAAACCGCGCAGTCACCGCGCTTGAGCATCTCAGCGACCAGCGTTCCCTTGCCGCAGCCGGACGGCCCGGACAGCACAATCAGCAATCCCTCACGCTTCATCTTCCTGTTCCTCCTCTGCCGCAGGCGCCGCCGAACCGGCGAGCCGCGCCGCGATCGTTTCCGGCTGAATCGCCGACAGAATCACATGGTCGCTGTCCATGACAATGACCGCACGGGTTCTTCTGCCGTAGGTCGCGTCGATCAGTCTGCCGCGGTCGCGGGCATCCTGCACGATGCGCTTGATCGGAGCGGAGTCGGGGCTGACGATGGTCACAAGCCGCGCCGATGAAATCATATTGCCAAAGCCGATGTTAATCAGCCGCATTCATAGTCCCCCTTCCGTCTCACTCGATGTTCTGAATCTGCTCACGCAGCTTTTCGATTTCCGATTTCATATCGACGACGAGCTTCGTAATGCGAAGATCCTGCGCCTTTGAGCCGATTGTATTGACCTCGCGGTTCATCTCCTGCACGAGGAAATCGAGCTTTCTGCCGACGGGTTCATCGGCGGCGAGCAATGTACGGAACTGTGCGATATGGCTGTGCAGACGGACGGTCTCCTCGTCAATCGCGGTTTTTTCGGAGAAAATTGCAGCTTCGGTAAGGATGCGCTGCTCGTCGATGTTCGTATCACCGAGAATTTCGGTCAGACGGGCAAACAGGCGTTCGCGGTAGCTCTCCGCGACAGAGGGCTCAATCGCCTCGATCTCACCGAGCATCTGCTCCAGACCCGCGAGCTTTTGCAGCAGGTCGGCAGAGAGTCGTTCGCCCTCCGCGGCACGCATTGAGAGGAAGGATTCCAGCGCTTCGCCGGCGGCCTCCGAGACGACCGCCCAGACCTCCTGTTCGTCGTCCTGCTCCTTTGTGACGGTGAAAATCTCCGGCAGCCGCAGCAGAGAGGAGAGCTTCAGGTCGTCCTCCAGCCAGGGCTGTTCGTCGCAGCCGAGTTCCTCATTGATGCAGCGCAGCGCACGGACATAGCCCTCCGCAACAGAACGGTTCACCGCAATCTGTGCATCCTTGCCGTCCGGGCGCGTGATGCTGACCGAGACTTCCACCTTTCCGCGCGCAATGCGTCCGTTCAGGAAGCCCTTGAGCTTCTCCTCCAGATAGAGACAGGTTCGCGGCAGTCTGGCTGAAAATTCATAATACCTGTGATTGACTGCGCGAATCTCAACCAGAACATCCCTGCCGTTCGCAAGGCGCTGGGCTCTTCCGTAGCCCGTCATACTCTTTGGCATATCGTTTCCTCCGCTTTCTTCTTTTTCGGACGCCTATCCGCAGATAGTTCATCACTTTAGTATACCACATTTCCGGCGGAAAATCAAGCGAAAAGCGCCCGAAATATAAAAAAAGAGAGCGTACCCGCATGGGGTACGCCCTCTCCAAGTATTTCACTCAGGAAATTATGCCTTTTCCGGCAGCTCATTCTGCTTCGTGAGACCGGCCAGATACTTCAGGATGACACCGGTATCCTCAGCAGTCAGCTTGGAATCGCCGGCATCGTAGCAGTCTGCGTTGATCTTGCCCTGTGCAGTGACAGTGACCTTATCCTCTGCAACATAGCGTGCGAGCAGAACCGCGTCTGCGATCTTGACATCACCGCTGCAGTCCACATCGCCCCACAGCGTCTTGCCGGAGCCGCCGGTGGTGTCGGAAGTGGTGGTCGTGGTGGTCGTGGTGGTCGTATCCGGAGGAACAGAACCGCCGTCCGGAACCATCTCCGGATAGAGCAGATCGAATGTACCGAGGGTCATCAGCACATCGCCGACATGCCAGAATCTGTGGAAGTGGAGCTCCACACCCTCGACATTCGTGAACTGCGAGCAGTCAGACTTGGTGTTGTCGTACTTCGCGCCATTGGCGACATCAGTTTCCCAAGCCTTCTTCAGATCTGCAAAGCCCTCAACATCCTCATACTGCGGACGGAGGTCGATGAACTTCGCACCGTTGGTGACTTCCTCCTTACCGTACGGATACTTACCGGAAGCATCCTTCGGGATCCAGACTTCCTGCTCGAAGAAGCGAGCCAGAGAGCCGTTGTGCTCCGGTCTGGAGATACCGATCTCATCGCGGCCGTGCTTCCATGCGCGGTCCATCAGTTCCTTCGCGGTGTAGAGTGCATTCTGCTCCAGGGAAGAACCGTTGGAAACAGAACCGTCAGCGTTGACCTTCGCGCCCTTCGCCTTTGCGTAGTAGACGAGGGTGTCAGCCAGAGAAGCAGCACAACCGAGGTCAGAGTTGCCCATTGCGGTGATTTCGCAGTGGAGGTTACTGTTCGCGGATGCGCTGTAGGTGCCGCTCCAGTCAGCCGGCTGGCCGGACCAGTCGAGCGTTGCCGGGACGGAGAAGTCATCGCCCTTGAGCTCGACCTTACCGGACTCGGAGAAGAACTTGACCCAGTTGTCAAGCAGCGTCTCCAGAGCCTTCTCAAGGCTCATGCCGCCCGGCTTAGCAGAGGACTTGTCGCCGTCGGTCTTGATGAGGTAGTAGAGCTCAGCCAGACGCTGCGTAGACCAGAACTGGTTACCGGTCCAGTGGTTGGAACCCGGGTCAGCGTAAACAGGGTGCTCAACATATGCCATGTCGTAGAACTTTGCGACATTGGACGGATACTTCTCGTACTTGCCGTTCCAGCTGTTGGTGCAGCCGCCGGCGAACGGGCCGTCTGCGCTCTGCAGCCACAGATACATCTCAATCTGGCGCTCCAGCGAGGTGGTGTAGTCCTTGGTTGCATTAGAGGTCTTCATGCCCTTGTTCAGATCAGCATCATACAGCAGGCCGTAAGCGGCGAGCGGGTTCTGATAGAACTGGTGAGAGTGCGAGCAGCCGATCTGCCATGCCCATGTGCCGTCCTGTGCGCCGCCCCATGCGGTGTACCAGGACATCAGGTAGTGCTGACCGCCCTCTTTACCGACGGATCTACCGTCGTTCTGGGTCTCATAGCTCTGGCAGCCGATTGCCTTATAGTACTTGTCGAACATATCGTTGCGGCAGAAGTCGCCCATCATACCTGCCTTCTCGGACAGATCAGACGAGCCGACCTTCCAGCGGTTCGCAGCGTAGATCGCCTGAATTGCACGGTCTTCTGCGTCCGGAGCGTTGGTGTAGGACCAGGACTTCGCGGTGGACTTCTGGAATGCGAACTTCATGCCCTGCTGCGGGTTGCCGTAGGTCAGATCTTCGATCGACGGATGCGGAATCGTCTCGAAGCAGGACTCCTGGTCGCCGCGGTTGAATGTATTGATATAGGTGAACTTACCCTTCGTGCCTCTTGCGGAGCCGCCGAATCCGTACCAGTCATCGACATCGGCGAGCCAGTGCATCAGGTACTCGCGTCCCTCGCTCTTGTATGCGGAGGTCAGCTCAGAGTGGATCGGGTTCTTACCGGTGTTGGACTCGCTGCCCTCAGACGGATACATATTGATACCGCACTTATTCGGGTCGCCGTCCAGTCCAAAGCCTTCCGGCCATTCCTTCGCGGTCTGGGCAGAAACCTCAGACTTTCCGAAGAAGCCGGTCTGCTGATCCTTTGCCGGGATCATGTTCTCCAGTGTTTTCCATGCCTTTGCAAGGTCACTGCCGCCGGCGATACGATCGTGCATCGCAGCGATCCAGACGATGTAGGACATTGCCTCAGAAGTCGTCTCATGACCGTAGTCAGGTGCCTCACAGATCAGTTCCTCAACGGAATGATACGGGATGCCGAAGCCGCCGTTCTCTTTTCCGTTGGAACTCAGGTAACCGTTTTCCTCGCCTTCAGGAATGACATTCTCGTACAGCGAAAGGAACCGGTTCTTGTAGGTGTCATCGCCGTACTTGTTTGTGACGGCTGCCGATGCAGCAGTGCTCATCAGCATGCTCGAAGACATTGCCGCTGCAACGACGGCTGCGAGAATCGCTCTGTTCTTCTTGAATTGCATTCTTTTTTCCCCTCTCGTAAAGATATAAGATTTTTGCTTCTCCTTGCACGGTTTGTCCGTGAAGCAAATCCGGACGGTCGTTCTTCGGAAAGAATCCCTGCCCGTACCGTGCGGCAGGCGCGGATTCTTCTTCACTGTCCCGGCATTGTACGCTCAAATCCACAGGTTGGGCATACTGCGGTTTCTCCTGTACGGTCGCTTTCCGCTGCGCCCCGCCCCGCGCATCCGGTCGGCATCCGAATTGTCACCGAACGCTTCCGAAAGGCGGTTTCTGCAAACGGGCAGAGAGATGCCGTTACAGTTTCCTGATTTCATTATAGTGATTTTCAAACTGCTTGTCAAGCATTTCGGCAAAATCCGAAAGACCGCCCCCCTTTTTTTGGATGCTTACACAAATTTGCCTTTCCTATTTTGTGCAACCTGACCTACGATTCTATTTTTAGACAAAAACCGTGCAAAAAACGCGCAGGATTTCAGAAAATTGACACACATCCCACACATTTCGGATTTATCATATTTATGCGAAGAATCGGTACGCATTTTCACACTTTAGATATAGTACATTCACGGATTGTTCATCATTTTTTGAGATAATAAAACGGAATCTTGTCTGACGACAGAAAGGGGCTGCAACCCAGATGGTTGAAATCCGCAATCTGACCAAATATTACGGCAGTCACCCCGCCGTAACGGATATTTCGTTCACGGTCGGAGATCACGAGGTGCTCGGCTTCCTCGGCCCGAACGGCGCGGGAAAATCCACCACAATGAACATGATTACAGGATGTCTCCCCTCCTCCTCCGGCACGGTGCTGGTGGACGGGCATGACATCGCAAAGGAGCCGCTTCAGGTCAAGCGCCTGATCGGCTATCTGCCGGAGCTGCCGCCGGTCTACCCGGAAATGCGCGTCCGCGAATACCTGCTCTTTGCCGCGGGGCTCAAGGGCGTACCGCGCTCCCAGCGCAAAAAGCAGGTGGACTATGCACTCGAAAAGCTCAGCCTCACCGATGTGCAGAAGCGCGTCATCGGCAATCTCTCCAAGGGCTACCGCCAGAGAGTCGGCTTTGCGCAGGCACTGCTCGGCAATCCGAAATTCCTCATCCTCGACGAGCCGACCGTCGGTCTGGACCCCAAGCAGGTCATGGAGGTCCGCTCGCTCATTCAGGAGCTCGCCAGAGAGCACACGATCATCTTCTCGACCCACATCCTCGCCGAGGTCGCGGCGGTCTGTGAGCGCGTGGTCATCATCAACAAGGGACAGATCCGCGCCGTGGACACAATCCGGAACCTCGAACAGCAGGTTTCCGGCGTACTGCGCATCCGCCTGAAGGCGGAGGGCGAGATGACAAAGGTCACGCGGATCATCCGCGGCGTCAGCGGTGTCGGCGAGATCGAGGACATCGTTCCGGACGATGCCCCCGGCGTCAACACCTACACGCTCCGCGCAAAATCCGAAGAAGTCCGCAAGCCACTCGTTGCCGCGCTCGTCGCGGAGGACTGCATGGTGCTGGAAATCAACACGATGCACTCCAGCCTCGAAGATGTCTTTGTCCGCCTGACCTCGGCATCCTCGCGGAATCAGGACTTTGATGACGATATGCCCGCGAAGGGAGGCGACAACTGATGTTTGCACTCTATAAAAAGGAAGTGCGGTCCTATTTCTGCACGCCGTTTGCGTACATCGTCAGTGCGCTGTTCCTGATGGTCTTTTCGCTGAGCTTTATCCGCTCGATTTCCGAAATGTCCTCCAGTACGCTGACATTCCAGTTCCCGGCGGTCTTTTACAACAACTTCTTCTACTTCATCTTCCTGATTCCGCTGCTGACCATGCGCACCTTCGCCGAGGAGCGGAAGTCCCACACGGAAACGCTCTGGCTCTCCGCGCCAATCCGCATCTGGCAGGTCGTGCTGGCAAAGTACCTCGCGGTGGTCACCGTGTTCGGCATGATGCTGGTGCTCTCGCTGCTCTACCCGCTGATTACCTTCATCAAGGGCTCGGTCGTCGTGTCCAGTCTGCTCTGCGGCTATGCCGGCTTCATCCTCTGGGGTCTGGTCTGCATCGCGGTCGGAATGCTCTGCTCCGCTGTCACCGACAGCCCGATCCTCGCCGCAGTCCTCGGAGAGGCGGCGATGATCGTCGTCGTCTTCTTAGACAGCTTCTCCGAGACAAATCTTGTGCAGTCGCTGCCGTGGCTGTCTTCCGTTCTGCTGTGGTTCTCGACCCAGCACCGCTTTGCCGCCTTCGCACAGGGCTTTTTCAGCGTCGGCGATTTCGTGTTCTTCCTCTCGCTGTCTGCGGTGGTGCTTGCATGGATCGTGATCGTCATCGAAAAACGCCGCTGGAGCCGCGGCTGATTAGGACGGAGGGATAACATGGGAAATTCAATCAGTTCCAAGAACAGGAAATACACCGCGCTGGCATGGATTCTTGCCATTCTCGTCCTCGCCGTTGCGATTCCGGTCAACCTGATCGTTGACCGTCTGAATATCAGCTTCGACATGACGCCGCACCGGCAGTATTCCCTGACCAAAACGACAGAGGATTACCTCACAAAGCTCGACGCGGACGGCGTCAAAGTCAAGATGTACTATCTTAATGACTTTGCGCTGCTGGAAAAGGATACCTCCGTGCTGGATCTCTGCGAGACGCTGAAGAACTATGACAAGCACGACTGCGTCGAACTGATCGCCTTCGACCCGGAGACGCAGCCGGAGATCGGCAGAGACATCAATCCGAACAATGTCTACAACCTCAAGAAGAATGACCTGTTCCTCGTCTGCAACGGCAATGTCAAGCGCGTACAGGGCGGCGGCATCTACTGGGAGGAGTACAACACAAATCCCGACGGCAGCACCTCGGTCATCAGCGAGCAGTTCCGCGCGGAACCGCTGCTGACCGGCGCCATTCAGTGCGTCGTTGAGAACATCGAGCCCGTGATCTACTTCCTGGAAGGACACGGCGAGCTTCCGATGTCGAGCTACACGAAGCTGACGACCAACTTCGCAAACTTCAACTACGGCTCCAAGCCGCTGAATCTGCTGAACGCCGACGCCGTGCCGGAGGATGCCTGCACGGTCATCGCGGCCGGCCCGACTGCCGACCTCACCGAGGAGGAGTACAACAAGCTCTCTGCCTACGCCGACAAGGGCGGCAACATCATCCTGATGATGAGCCCGAACGAAAAGAAATTCAGCTATCAGAACTTCACGCATCTCATGCGCGACTTCTGCATCGACATGGACTACAACCGCATCCACGAGAGCGACAGCGCCCGCCACAAGTCCAATGACCCCTACACCTTCATGTGCGATCTGGTGCCTGCCTCACCGAATGCCGATGAGGAGGACAACCTGACCGGCGCTTTCCTGAACGGCGAAGACGCCGATATCGCGGGTCTGATCTGCTATATGCCGGCGTCGCGCAGCTTCCGCAGCATCATGGGCTCAAACTTCAGCACCTGCCGCGTCGATTCCCTGATTCAGACGGCTGTGACGGCCGTGGCAGAGCCCTATGGCGGCGGTGAGCTGGATGACCCGGAGCCCTCTGAGGGTGAGGTGCTCACGCTGGCCATGTATTCCAAGGACACCCTGCGCAAGAACGCGAAGCTCGCGGTCTTCGGTTCGGCGGAGTTCATCACCGATCAATCCGCGGAAAGCCCGTTCTTCGTCATTCCGACCTATCTCTGCTCCTCTGTTCTGACATGGATGTACGAGAGCGACACGAATCTGATGAACATCAGCAGCAAGGAGCGCTCCTTTGACAAGCTCCGCGTTGCAAGTGACGCCGAGGCCAAGATACTGATTGCCATTTATGTGGTCTTCCCGCTGCTGATCGCCGCGGCAGGCGTCATGGTCTGGCTGAGGAGGAAGGACGCATGAAGCAGTTACGCTGGATTATCGCACTCGGCATCACCGCAGTCGTCCTGACAGTCGTGTTCATCTTCGTGGACAAAAGAAGTCAGGATAAACGGCAGAAGGCAAATGTCGGCGGACCGAAGCAGCTTCTTTCGATCAATTCCGACGATGTCGAGCGCATCACGATCGACAATGAGGAAGGCCATTTCGCCTTTGAATGGAATGAGGAAGCGAACAGATGGATCCTCAAAAGCGAGGATCAGTTTGATCTGAACAACTACGCGGTCATCGCCATCTGCAACCATCTCTGCGACCTCAAATCGCAGAAAACCGTCGCCTTTGACTGTCAGAACACCGCGCCCTTCGGCTTCGACAACCCTGTCACGCTCAAGGTCTATACCGCCAAAACCGGCGAGGAGAACCCCTATGTGCTCTATGTCGGCAATAATACGCCGACCTATGACAGCTACTACGCCATGACCGATGC
>JAFPQL010000049.1 GCA_017414145.1 Oscillospiraceae bacterium
GACGAAAGTACGCTTCTTGTGTTATACTGTTCATAGACAACTTCCTTTTTGATATTGATGTTTGGGTGGTACTTAACATTATATCATTCTGGAAGTTGTTTTTCTATACCCTGCTGTTACCTATCTATTGTATCATAACACGTGCGCGATCGCGCCCTGCTTTTCCGCGGATCGGCGTTCTGTGCGCCGCAAAGCGGCGGAGCACTTGCATTTTTCGCGGCAATGTGGTATAATAGCTTTGCATTTTGTCGAATTCGGGAGGATTGTCATGCTGGAATCACTGCTGCAATTTTTTCTGCGCCTGATGCCGAAGTCCGTTCAGAATCTCTGGGCGAAATACGAGAACATCTGGCGTTACTGCTACTACGGCGCCTGGACGACCGTGGTCTCCGGCGTCACAAAGCTGATCGGAAAATGGGTGTTTTCGTTTTTCGGATACAGCATGGTGCAGACCGTTCCG
The DNA here is from genome assembly GCA_017414145.1 of Oscillospiraceae bacterium. Next base: position 461 of record JAFPQL010000049.1, read on the forward strand.
AACCTGCTGAACACAACCGTTTCGTGGATCATTACGGCGTCATTCGCCTTCTATGTCAATAAGAAATATGTGTTCATGAGCAGGACGGAGAACCGCGCCGACCTCATGCGGGAGCTCGGAGCCTTTTTCGGCGCGCGCGGCGTGTCGTTCTTCATGGAGCTCGGACTGATGTGGCTGACAACGGCGTACTGGAAGTGGAATTATTATCTGATGGTGTTTCTGGTGCAGTTCATCATTCTGGCAATCAACTATATCTTCAGCAAGCTGGTGGTGTTCAGAAAGGGCGCTGCAAACGGGAAGCCCCAACCGGCATCCCCGGAGGATTCCGGCAGGACAGGCTGAACCTGTGCTGCGGAAGCGCCGCTCCGATCCTGTCAGTCTGACCGTCACATCACATCAAGCCGCCCTGCACCGGATGCGGGGCGGCTTTGCTTTCTGATCGGTTGCAATCGGCGCGCAGTTATGGTATAATATTGATGTCCCGACGATCTCCTTGAGTGATCTGCCTGTCTTTTTGCCGCGATACTGCGTCAGAAGCCGTTGCCTCACGACAAAAAACCTGCGCATCTCATCTTCAGGATTTCATTGGTACATCAAAAAAGCCCCATGACGGTGCGGCGCTCCTGTGCTGTACGCCGGCCGAAGGAAAGGAGAACATCACCGATGCACCGCATTCTCATCACCAATGACGACGGCATCACGGCGGACGGCCTGATCCGGCTTGCGGCAGCCGCAAGAGAATTCGGAGAGGTTTATGTCGTCGCGCCGGACATCCAGCGCAGCGCCGCCTCTCACAGCATCTCGCTGCACAGCCACATCGACATTTATCCGCATTCATTTCCCGTCAGCGGGGTGCGCGCCTTTTCGTGCAGCGGAACCCCCGCGGACTGCGTGCGCGTCGGCTGCCTCAATGTCATGCCGGAGCGGCCGGATACCGTGCTTTCCGGCATCAATTACGGCTTCAATGTCGCATCGGATATCCAGTATTCCGCAACGGCAGGTGCGGCGTTTGAAGCGGCGTTTCAGGGCTGCCGCGGCATTGCGCTCTCAGAGGACGCCGTGCCCTGCCACGAGACGGCAGACCGTTATCTGCGGGAGATCCTTGCGGAGCTGCTCGGACTGCCGCCGCGTGCCGGTCAGATCTGGAATGTCAATTTCCCCGGCTGTCCGCTCGGTGAATGCGGCGGCATCCTGCGCGGCAGAAGCGTTTCCGCCGGGATGTTCTACCGCGACAGCTACCGGCAGATTGCCGAACTGGAACAGGGCGGCATCCGGCTTATGGTGGACGGACAGTATAATGAGGACAACGAGGACGGTACCGATTTCCGCGCAGTCTGCGACAAATTCGTCTCAGTCGGCAGCGTGAACAACATCGGTTTCCCGGTCATATAACCGCGCATCTCAATCATTTGTAAGGAGCAAGCAATATGGAACAAAACCTGACAACGCAGCGGAGTGATCTCTCGCTGCTGAAGCCTGTCCTCGCGGAATACGCCGGACAGAAGGGCAGCCTGATTACGATTTTGCAGCACGCACAGGACATTTACGGCTATCTGCCCGCCGATGTCCTGTATGATATTGCGGAGCAGACCGGGACAACGCCCGCGAAGGTCATGGGCGTTGCGACCTTTTATACGCAGTTCCGCTTTCAGCCCGCCGGCAGATATCAGATTCAGCTCTGCGATGGGACCGCCTGCCATGTCAATGGCAGCGCGAAAATCGCGGAGACCATCCGGGACTATTTGCAGATCGAAAACGGCGGCACGACCGCGGACGGGCTCTTTACGCTGAACATCGTCGCCTGTCTGGGCTGCTGCTCGCTCTCTCCCGTCATGATGGTCAACGACGACTGCTACGGTTCGCTGACCCCGGAAACGGCCGTCGCCATTCTGGACGGTCTGCGTGAAAAGGAGGGGCAGGCATGAGCATCAGAATTGCCGTCGGACAGGGAAGCTGCGGCATTGCGGCGGGCGCGGCAAAAGTCAGCGAGGCCCTGACGCGATGTCTCGCGGATACCGGCATTTCCGTCGGAACCGTCGGATGTATCGGGATGTGCTGGCTGGAGCCGATTGTCGATGTGTACGAGCAGGAGCGCCTCACTGCAAGACTGGTCCGCGTCAAGCCGGAGGATGCGGAGCGCATCGCCGCCGCCGTGCAGTCCGGAGATTATTCCGGCATTTCCGACCGGATGATTCCGGAGGACGACAGCCGGTTTTTACAGCAGCAGACGCGCATTGCGCTGCGGAACTGCGGCATCATCGACCCGACCTCGCTGGACAGCGCAAGAGCGGCCGGCGGATACGAGGCGCTTGCAAAAGTGCTCACCGGCGACGGCATGACGCCCGAAGCGGTCATCGACTGCATCAAAGTTTCCGGTCTGGCCGGACGCGGCGGCGCGGGATTCCCGACATGGTTCAAGTGGAACGCTGCCCGGCAGTCGGCAGGCGATGTGAAATATCTCATCTGCAACGCGGACGAGGGCGACCCCGGCGCGTTCATGGACAGAGCCGTCATTGAATCCGACCCGCATACGCTGATCGAGGGAATGCTGATCGCCGCTTATGCCATCGGGGCATCGGAGGCGGTCGTCTATGTCCGTGCGGAATATCCGCTTGCCATCCGGCGGCTTTCCCGCGCAATCGACGAGGCGCGGGCGGCCGGTCTGATCGGGCAGCGGATCATGGGCTCGGATTTTTCCTGTGAATTCCGCATCAAGGCGGGTGCGGGCGCGTTCGTCTGCGGCGAGGAGACCGCGCTGATTGAATCGCTCGAAGGACAGCGCGGAATGCCGCGTCTGAAGCCGCCGTTTCCCGCAGCCGCAGGATACTGGCAGAAGCCCTCAAATATCAACAATGTCGAGACCTTTGCGAATGTCGCATGGATTCTGCTGCACGGCGGCGAGGCCTTTGCCGCGATGGGTACGGCGGATTCCAAGGGTACCAAGGTCTTTGCGCTGACCGGTAAGATCCGGCGCAGCGGGCTGGTCGAAATCCCGATGGGCATGACGCTGCGGGAGGTCATCTTCGGCATCGGCGGCGGCGTGCGCGACGGCAGAGCATTCAAGGCAGTGCAGCTCGGCGGCCCGTCCGGCGGATGTGTCCCTGCGGAGCTGCTCGACACCGTCATCGACTACAAAGCACTCAGCGCAACCGGCGCGATTATGGGATCGGGCGGCATGGTCGTCATGGACGACAGCACCTGCATGGTCAGCATGGCGAAGTTCTTTCTCGATTTCACCGCAAAGGAGTCCTGCGGCAAATGTGTTCACTGCCGCATCGGCACGAAGCGGATGCAGGAGATTCTCGGCCGCATTGTCAGCGGTGACGGAAAACCGGAGGATCTTGACCTGCTCGAAGAACTCTGTCTTGCCGTGCGGGACGGTGCGCTCTGCGGACTCGGCCAGACTGCGCCGAATCCGGTTCTGACCGCGCTGCGCTATTTCCGTGCGGAATTTGAGGCACATATTGCGCCGGAGGGAAAGCGATGTCCCGCGCACGCCTGTACGGCGCTGCTGCGGTATGAAATCGACGCGGAGAAGTGCCGCGGCTGCACACTCTGTGCGAAAAAATGTCCGGTGAACGCGATTTCCGGCACGGTGAAACAGCCCCATACGATTGACGAAACGCGCTGCATCCGCTGCGGCACCTGCTATGCCGCCTGCCGCTTTGACGCGGTCGGCAGACTTTGAGAGAGGGGGGCTTCTGATGAACCGGATTCATTTTACCGTCAACGGGATTCCCTGTGTCTGCGACGAGGGTATGACGATCTTGCAGGCCGCTGCCGCAAACGGCATTGAGATTCCGAATCTCTGCAATGATGAGCGTGTGCGGGTCTACGGTGCGTGCGGACTCTGCGCCGTCGAGGTGACAGACGCAGGAAACGGCAGTCCGATTCCGAAGCTGCTGCGCGCCTGTTCCGCTAAAATTGCGGAGGGGTATGCCGTGCGGCTCGACACCGAACGGGTCACGCGCTCCCGCAAAATCGCACTGGAGCTGCTGATGAGCGACCACACCGGCGACTGCCGCGGGCCGTGTCAGCTGCACTGTCCCGCCGGCACGGACTGTCAGGGATATTTGAAGAAAATTGCGCAGGGCGATTTCCGCGGCGCCGTCCAAATCATCAAGGAGAAGATTCCGCTGCCGGCATCGGTCGGCAGAATCTGCCCGCATCCCTGTGAACAGCACTGCCGCAGGGGTCTGGTCGAGCAGCCGCTCTCCATTGCCGCGCTGAAGGCGCACGCCGCGGACCGTGATCTTGCCGGAACGCCGTTTGCCGCGGAAAAGCGGCCGGATTCGGGGGGCCGTGTTGCCGTGGTCGGCGGCGGGCCTGCCGGTCTCACTGCCGCATATTTCCTGCGTCTTGCGGGTCATGCGGTCACGGTTTTTGACGCACAGGCGCATATGGGCGGAATGCTGCGGTACGGCATTCCCGCGTACCGTCTGCCGAAGGATGTCCTCGACCGCGAAATCGCGCTGATCGAGGCTGCGGGCGTCACGCTGAAAAACGGTGTGCGGCTCGGCAGAGACATTACGCTGGATGCGCTCCGTGCCGACTATGACGCGGTCATTCTGGCGACCGGCGCGTGGTCGTCGATGCCGATGCGCGTACCGGGGGAGACGCTGGACGGCGTGACGGGCGGCATCGAATTTCTGCACGGCATCAGCTCACAGGAGGGGGAGATCCCCGACCTGACAGGAAAAACCGTTGCGGTCTGCGGCGGCGGTAATACCGCAATGGACGCCTGCCGAACGGCTGTTCGCTGCGGGGCGGAGCGGGTGTATGTCATCTACCGCAGAACGCGGGATGAGATGCCCGCCGAGGAAATCGAGATCACCGAAGCGGAGCAGGAGGGCGTCATCTTCCGGTTCCTGACGAATCCTGCCGAGCTGATCGGAGAAAACGGGCGTGTCCGGCAGATTCGCCTGCAAATCATGGAACTCGGTGAACCGGATGCCTCCGGACGCCGTGCGCCGGTGCCTGTCAAGGGAAAATTTGAGATGCTGGACGCCGATCTTGTCATCATGGCAATCGGACAGAAGCCCGATCCGGCGGGACTGGACGGCGTCGGCCTGACGAAAAAAGGGACAGTCGCCGCGGACGAACAGACCTTCCTGACCGGTCTGCCCGATGTTTACGCAATCGGTGACGCCACAAACCGCGGCGCATCCATTGCCATTGAAGCGATCGGCGAGGCGGGACGCTGCGCGGCAGTCGTCGATGCGGCGCTGCGCGGGGAAAACCGGCCGTATTTTGCGCCGTATTATTCGCAGAAAACCGTCACTGCGGCAGATTTTGCCGACCGTGAACGCCTGCCGCGCTGTGAGATGCCGGTGCGGGATGCCGCGGAACGGCGGGGCGATTTCCTGCCGGTCAATACCGGGCTGACGGATGCAGACGCGATGCGCGAGGCGAAGCGCTGCCTCGAATGCGGATGCCACGATTACGCGGACTGCCGGCTGATTCACTATGCACAGCAGCAGCCGATTCAGCCGGAGCGCTTTGCGGGTGCGAAGCATTCGGGTCAGACCGAACGGCGGCTCGTGACGGTCGAGCGCGACAGCGGAAAATGTATCCTCTGCGCCCTCTGTGTGCGCATCTGCGAGGAGCAGGCAAAGCAGGGGATTCTGGGGCTGGTCGGCAGGGGATTCCCGACGGCAGTGCAGCCGGAATTCAACCGGCCGGAGGCCGTCGCGGTCTGCCGGGACTGCCGGCTCTGTGCCGATGCCTGTCCGACCGGCGCACTGCGTCTGCTCGGCGGGGCATGAGAAAGGAGTCGGTCTATGGAATTATTTGAAGCAATCGCGGCGCGGCATTCTTATCGCGGAAAATATGCGGATACGCCTGTGCCGCGGACGCATCTGCGTCAGATCATGGAGGCGGGGCTTGCGGCGCCGTCGGGATGCAACAAGCAGACGACCTTTCTGGTCGGTGTCGATGACCCCGCACTGCTTCGTGACCTGCTGGACATCATGGACCCGCCGACCTGCGATACTGCGCCGGCCGCGATTCTCGTGCTGACCAAACGGCGCATCGCCTATACGGACGGCAACGGCTGTCCGCGCTGCTATGCCGTGCAGGATTACGCCGCGGCAATCGAAAATATGCTGCTCGCTGTCACAGCACTTGGATATGCAAGCTGCTGGATTGAGGGGCATATCACGGACGCGGACGAACAGGGCAGGCGCATGGCGGAGCGGCTCCGTGTGCCCGATGAATACGACCTGATCTGCATTCTGCCGGTCGGCAGGCCGCTGGATGCGCCGAAGCTCCCCCGCAAGCGCGATTTTGAACAGCGCGCCTGCTTCAACGGCTGGGACCCGGCGCCGTGGACGCCCTTATCAGCACCGCAGCAACAGTCTGAATCATGAATCGGAGGAATCAATATGACAATTCAGGAGGCCCGTTTTGACTGTGCCGTCAAGCAGAAAAAAGGGCTGCATTTCATTCTTGCATCCGTCATCATCTGGGCGGCGATGATCGTTGTGCATCTGACTTCGCTGCCGCCGCTCACGAAAAATCTCATCACCTTCTGCTGTACCGCACCGCTGATGCCGCTTGCCTACGCGATTTCCGCTGTGCTGCACATTGACTTTCAGAACAAGGGCAATCCGCTCTCGATGCTGGGGCTGCTGTTTTCGCTGAATCAGATTCCCTATCTGCTGATTGCCATGTGGATTTACGGCGCGGTACCGGACAAAATGCTCATGGTCATTGCGATTGTGTTCGGTGCGCATCTGATGCCGTTCGGCTGGCTGTATCAGTCGAAAAGCTATCTGGTGCTCTCAGCCGCCGTGCCGGTCGCGGCGCTGACGGTCGGACTGCTCTGTCCGGCGTATGTGCTGGCCGTGATGATGTTCTGCATCGAGATTCTGTTCAGTGTGCTGCTGATCGCGGAGAACAGGCAGAATGCAGGCAAACCGGACTGAAGCCCGGCGCACTGCCGTGTCCGGCAGAGGAAAAACCGTATCAAAAAAGCAGCGCGCTGCCCGTTCATACCGGACAGCGCGCGTTGTTTATGCAGTTTTTTCCGTCAGGAGTAGTCCACCACATTCACCCAGCGGGAAAGCAGCGCAAACTCCTCCTCATTGTTCTCCTTGACAGACTGCGAGGCCGCGACAATCGGCATCCAGCTCTGCACATACTGCAATGCGGTGTCGCTCATCTTGCAGAACATCCGCAGATACTCCTTTGCCAGCACAGAATCGCCGGTGAGCATCAGATACAGATAGGTTCTGGCGACATCCGCGGAAGCATTGCCCTGTGTCGCGTGCGCCCAGTCGATGATGAACGGGGTGCCGTCCGGCCGGATGATGACATTCGACGGGTTGAAGTCGCCGTGGCAGACCTTCTTGTGGTTCGGCATACCCTCCAGACGGGTGTGCAGCTCAAAGCGCACGGTCGCCTCAAACTTGCTGTCGCTGATCTTGCGGTGCATCTTGTCCTTGAGCTTGGTCAGCAGCGGTGCGCGCTGCTGGTGAATCTTCATCTGAAGCTCGACAAACTGTCTGAGATATTCCTCCTGCTTGTCGGGATTCTCGTCCATGAGCTGCTGCATGGTCTTGCCCTCGATGAAATCGGAGCGGATTGCCCAGCAGCCGTCCACCATGAATACCTCGCGGATCCGCGGGATGTCAAGACCGGTTTCCTCGACACGCGCCTGATTCAGCGCCTCGTTCAGCACGGATGCCTTGGAGTAGTCCTCGTTGAACACCTTGATGACGGTGTCGCCCTCGCGGTAGACCTTTTTCTTCGGGCGTACTGCGATGATCTGTTCCTCCTGAAATGCCATGATACACACCTCCCGTTAGACTGTTTCGCTGTTTCTGCCGTAGAATGCGTTGAGATACATCTGCTTGATTTCGGAGATCAGCGGGTAGCGCGGATTTGCGCCCGTACACTGATCGTCAAATGCCTGTTCGGACATCTCGTCGAGTCTTGCGAGGAAGTCCTCCTCCTTGATGCCCCACGCCTGAATGCTGTCCGGAATGCCGATCAGCGTTTTCAGATCGTTCAGCGCCTTGATGAGCGCCTCGAATTTGTCGGAATCGGTTCTGCCCTTGATGCCTGCCATGCCCGCGATTTCCGCGTAGCGTGCCAGCGTGTGCGGATAGCCGTACTGCGGGAAGGTGCCCATTTTGTGCGGAACCTCCGCCGCGTTGAAGCGCATGACCTGTTCCAGCATCAGGGCGTTTGCGACGCCGTGCGGAATGTGGTGGAACGCGCCGAGCTTGTGTGCCATCGAGTGGCAGACGCCGAGGAATGCGTTTGCGAACGCCATGCCCGCCATGGTGGCGGCATTCGCCATGTTCTCCCATGCCTCGATGTCTTCCGCGCCGTTCTGATAGGTGCGGGGGAGATTTTCGAGCACGAGCTTCAGCGAACGCCCGGCGAGGCCGTCGGTGTAATCCGTCGCCATCATCGACGCATAGGCTTCCAGTGCGTGCGTGGCAACATCAATGCCGGAAGCGGAGGTCAGGCTCTTCGGCGCAGTCTTCATCATGTCCGCATCGACGATTGCCATATCCGGCAGCAGCTCGTAGTCAGCCAGCGGATACTTGACGCCGGTGGACTGGTCGGTGATGACGGCAAACGGCGTCACCTCGGAGCCGGTGCCGGCAGAGGTCGGAATGGCGATGAAATACGCCTTTTCGCCCATTTTCGGGAAGGTGTAGATGCGCTTGCGGATATCGCAGAACCGCATCGCCATGTCGAGGAAATTGACCTCCGGATGCTCGTAGAGCACCCACATGATCTTTGCCGCGTCCATTGCGGAGCCGCCGCCGAGTGCGATGATGACATCCGGTTCAAAGGAGCGCATCTGCTCCGCGCCCTTTTCCGCAGAGGCCAGGGACGGATCCGGCGCGACATCCGAGAAGGTTGTGTGGACGATGCCGAGGGCGTTGAGCTTATCCGTGATGACTTTTGTATACCCGTTCTTGAACAGGAAGCTGTCGGTGACGATGAAAGCGCGCTTCTTTCCCATGACGCTGCCGAGCTCATCAAGTGCGACCGGCAGGCAGCCCTTCTTGATATAAACCTTTTCCGGCGTACGGAACCACAGCATATTCTCTCTCCTCTCCGCGACGGTTTTGATGTTCAGCAGATGCTTGACGCCGACATTTTCGCTGACCGAGTTTCCGCCCCACGAGCCGCAGCCCAGTGTCAGGGACGGCGCGAGGTTGAAGTTATACAGGTCACCGATACCGCCGTGCGAGGAGGGCGTATTGACGACGATGCGGCAGGTCTTCATGCGCTCTGCCATGGCGTCAATCTTGGCGCGTTCGGTCACGGCGTTCAGATAGACCGACGAGGTGTGGCCGTAGCCGCCGTCTGCGATCAGGCGCTCCGCCTTCTGCATGGCTTCCTCAAAGTTCTTCGCGTGGTACATCGCCAGAACGGGGGAGAGCTTTTCGTGCGCAAATTCTTCATGAATGCTGACATCCTCGACCTCACCGATCAGGATTTTCGCAGTTTCGGGCACTTCAACGCCGGAAAGTGCTGCAATGGTATGCGCCTTCTGTCCGACGATCTTCGCATTCAGCGAGCCGTTGATAATAATGGTATGGCGAACCTTGTCGAGTTCTTCGCCCTTGAGGAAGTAGCATCCGCGGGCAATAAATTCCTTTTTGACCTTATCATAGATTTTGTCGAGCACGATCGTTGACTGTTCCGAGGCGCAGATCATGCCGTTATCAAAGGTTTTTGAGTGAATGATCGAATTGACGGCCAGCGTGATATCTGCCGTATCGTCAATGATTGCCGGCGTATTGCCCGCGCCGACGCCGACAGCAGGCTTTCCGCTGGAATACGCAGCATTGACCATGCCGGGGCCGCCGGTTGCAAGGATGATATCAGAATACCGCATGACCGTGTTTGTCATATCAAGGCTCGGCTTGTCGATCCAGCCGATCAGGCCTTCCGGTGCACCTGCCTGATAGGCAGCCTCCGCAACGATTTTAGCAGCAGCGATCGTCGATTCCTTTGCACGCGGATGCGGCGAGATGATAATACCGTTGCGGGTCTTCAGCGTGATAAGCGTCTTGAAGATCGCGGTAGAAGTCGGGTTCGTGGTCGGAATCACCGCAGCGATAACGCCGATGGGTTCTGCGATCCGCATGGTACCCATTGCCTCATTGCGCGCAATGACGCCGCAGGTTTTGGTATTGCGGTAAGCGTTGTAGATATATTCCGAGGCAAAGTGATTTTTGATGACCTTGTCCTCAACAACGCCCATGCCGGTCTCAGCGACGGCCATTTTTGCGAGCGGGATACGCGCCTGATTGGCGGCGATTGCAGCAGCACGGAAGATTGCATCGACCTTTTCCTGCGGGAATGTCGAAAACTCTTCCTGCGCCTTCCGGACTCTGGCGAGCAGCGCCTTCAGCGTATCAACTGTGTCAACAATCGGATATTCTTTCATATGAGCCTCCAAGCTGTTGATGGTTTGACAGATTCAAAGGCGGCATATGGCCCCGTGCTCCGAAGAACGGATCCGGAGACACATGCCGCCTCTTTTCCAATTATAAAACCGTGTGCATTATCCGATCACGGAAAGCAGCACACCCGCTGCAACTGCCGAACCGATGACGCCGGCCACATTCGGGCCCATCGCGTGCATCAGCAGGAAGTTGGTCGGATCGGTTTCAGCACCGACCTTCTGGGAGATACGGGCAGCCATCGGGACTGCGGAAACGCCTGCAGAACCGATCAGCGGATTGACCTTTCCGCCGGTAACCTTGTACATGATCTTACCGAAGATCAGGCCGCAGGCAGTACCGAGCGAGAAAGCGATGACGCCCAGCAGCATCACGCCGCCGAACTTGAGGTTGATGATCTGATCGGCCTTCGTGGTCGCGCCGACAGATACGCCGAGGAAGATTGTGATAATGTTCATCAGCGCATTCTGTGCGGTGTCGATCAGTCTTGCCGCTACACCGGATTCCTTGAGCAGATTGCCGAACATCAGCATACCGACAAGCGGTGCTGCGGAAGGAACCAGCAGAGAAACGATAATCGTAACAGCGATCGGGAAGATGATCTTTTCCGTCTTGGAAACGGTTCTGAGCTGTTCCATCTTGACAGCGCGTTCCTTCTTGGTGGTCAGCGCCTTCATGATCGGCGGCTGAATGATCGGAACAAGCGCCATATAAGTATATGCAGCCAGCGCGATATTACCCGTGGTGATTGCGCCGCCGCCGGTCAGCAGGCGGGTGGAAACATAAATTGCAGTCGGACCGTCCGCGCCGCCGATGATCGCAATGGATCCGGCTTCCGCAGCGGTAAAGCCCAGAAGACCTGCCACAACGAAAGTGAAGAAGATACCGCCCTGTGCAGCCGCACCGAGCA
>JAFPQL010000050.1 GCA_017414145.1 Oscillospiraceae bacterium
AGGAGCATCTTGTCAGAAAGCAGCTCAAGGCGAACGGCCTGACCGCGTCACAGATGCGGCTGACCGATGCGGCTGTCTATGACCTGATCGACTACTATACCAAAGAAGCAGGTGTCCGTTCGCTGGAGCGGCAGATCGCGTCGCTCTGCCGGAAATGCGCCAAGCGTCTGCTGACAGAGAATGTGAAAAAGGTCGTATATACGCCGGAATCGGTGGAGGCAGAGCTGGGACCGCACAAGTATCAGCGCGATTATTATGCGACGGCGGATACGGTCGGGCTGGTCAACGGTCTGGCGTGGACCAGCGTCGGCGGCGTGCTGATGCCGCTGGAAGTCCTGACGATGGACGGCAAGGGCGATGTCCGGCTGACCGGCTCGCTCGGCGAGGTCATGAAGGAGAGCGCGGGCATCGCAGTCTCGTATGCGCGCTCCGTCGCCCGACAGTATGACATCAACCCCGACCTGTTCAAGACAAAGGACCTGCACATCCACGCGCCGGAGGGGGCTGTCCCGAAGGACGGTCCGAGTGCCGGCGTCACGATGCTGACCGCGCTGATTTCGGCGCTTTCCGGGCGGTCTGTGCGCCATGATATCGCCATGACCGGTGAAATCACGCTGCACGGGCGCGTCCTGCCGATCGGCGGACTGGTCGAAAAGTCCATGGCCGCGTATAAAAACGGCATCCGGACGGTGCTGATTCCGCAGGACAATCTGCCCGATCTCGCCGAGCTGGACGAAACCGTGCGCAGCGCCATTCACTTCATCCCTTGCGACAATGTCCGGCAGGTGCTGGACACCGCGCTGGTGCCGCTGCCGCAGTATGACATCACGCTGGAGCCGCTGCACGAGGAAGATGCGAAAAAGGTCGTTGTGCCGCCGAAAAAGCAGAACACCCGCCTGCACTGCCGTCCCGCCGCGGACTGAGGTGCCGTCATGAACTGGAATCTTGCGGCGTTCACCGCCGCCTACGGTCTGTCCGCGCAGCTTCCCGCCTGCACCGCGCCGGAGATCGCCTTTGCCGGACGCTCCAATGTCGGCAAATCGACGCTCATCAACAAGCTGTTCAACCGCAAAAATCTGGCGCGTGTCAGCTCGGTGCCGGGCAAGACGGCCACGATCAACTTTTACCGCTGTGACGGCGTGGATTTTGTCGATCTGCCGGGCTACGGCTTTGCAAAGACCGGACACTCCGAGCTGCGCCGCTGGACAGAGCTGATCAACGGGTATTTACAGCAGGAGCGGGATATCCGTGCGGTGCTGATGCTGATTGATATGCGGCATCCGCCGACGAAAAACGACCTGCAAATGGTGGATTTCCTGATTGATACCGAGATGCCGTTTGCGATCGTGCTGACCAAGGCGGATAAGCTCAACAAGGGCGAACGCGCCGCAAGGCTTGCCGCGCTGCCGGACGAGCTGCCGCAGTTTGAGGATCTGACGGTCATCCCGTTCTCGTCCGTGACGGGCGAGGGCGTCGATGCCCTGCGGTCACTCGCGGAGGAAATCACGGTCTGAACCGGCGTCTGCGGTGAAAAAAGTCCGCTTTGTCTGTCAGACGCCCATACACAAGGGAAGCCCCGAAGCGTTTCACAAGAGCGCTTCGGGGCATTTTATGATGTTCTGCTGATGAAATGACAGAAATGCTGCGGCATCATGCCGCCTGCTCACGGCGCTGGCAGCTCGGTTCCGTCGAAGGAATATGTTTTTTCGACGGGGTTGAGGTCATCGTCTGCTGTCTGCACCGTCAGGGTGTTCTGATCGCGGTTCACGGAAACCAGCTCGGTCTGCCAGAGCGCAGCATAGGTATCGTCGTCCGCGGTGTAGTCCGGATGGTCGTAGAACTGTGTGTAGGCGGAGGTGACGATGAAATCCTTTTTCGGGTATTCACCGCCGGCATTCCGCTGTTCATCGGTCATCATGAAATACGCAAGATCGTGCGTGCCGAGCACATAGGTCGGGTCGATGTGGTAATTTTTCCCGTTCATCCGGACATATGACCACCGGTGATTGTCGCCGGACATTACGGTCGCGTCGATGCCGAGCTCCATCAGCAGGAAGGAATACGCCTGCGAAAGCTCCTGACAGATGCCCTTTTTATCATAGAACACATGGCAGACAGACAGTGCGTTTGCGTCCGTGTTGCTCAGAAGCGCATAGTCATATGTATAGTTGTCTGTGAAATACTGATACAGGACGAGCGCTTTCTCAAAGTCGGTATCGTCCGGACGCAGGGCTTCGTTGAGGATTTCCTCCACCTTTTTGCCGAACCGGTCGATCTCCTGCTGCACCTTCTCTTTCGGAACCACATATCTGAACCGCGCAACGCCGTCTTTGATCGGTGATTCTTCTTCGGTATAGCAGTCGATCAGATTCTGCACCGGCGGCAGGCAGAGATGCGGAAACTGTCCGATCATCCACTCATAGGTGAACTGATCCGGGCAGGCGAAGGTGTCCTCTCCCGCCAGAATGGCGTCCACGAGATGAAACCATGCCTGACACATCTTCTCGCCGAAGACCTCTTCCATATAGTGCGAGCAAACCTTCGGATTGAATGTATACCGCTGCGGCGGGACAGAGGATGCGGTCGTTTCCGGCGCGGAAGCGGTTGTGCCGGACTGCTCTGTGACAGTGCCGGTCGTGTCGGACTGTTCCGTGACGGCAGCGGTCTGCGAACCGGTTGTCTGCTCCGGCAGGGACGAGGATGCGCGGCATCCCGTGAGGACGGTACAGAGGACAACGGCAGCCGCTGTCCGGAAGAAAACGGATTGATTTTTCATATGGCGGATCGCCTCCGATTCTGTTTGAAATCTGCTGCGGCGCGGGCGGGATTCCTCTGACCGGGAACCGCCGCCTTTATTATAATACAGGATGCGTGTTTTTGCAATGCTTTCTGCGAAAATCCGCAAAAAAACAAAAGCAGCAGCAAAAACTGCTGCCGCTCCTGTCTGTTTGTTCCGGTGCTACCCTGCGCCGAGGCGCGGAGCTGAAATTCAGAATCAGCCGTTCTGGGGTGCACCGACGGGACATGTGTCTGCACAGGCGCCGCACTCAAGGCAGGCATCTGCGTCGATCACATACTTGCCGTCGCCCTCAGAAATCGCGCCCACCGGGCAGGCGTCTGCACAGGCACCGCACTGAATGCAATCGTCACTGATAACATATGCCATAGGTCATGTACCTCCATGTATGAAATTCCGCTGTCAGTTTCGACTTCGGTACTCTTATTGTATCACATTTTCAGAAAAAAGCAAGTCCTTTTTCAAAAAATCTCACCGGATTATCACGAATTTTTCTTCTGCGCATCCGTAAACTTGGATTTTGGCGAAGTTTCACAAAAGCGGCTGCTCCCACCCTGTTCAAAGTATTCTATGTGCAGAATGGCAAAATATTTCCTGTTTTGAAAATGAGTTCCGTGCATCTTGACAAATACATGATTCTTTGCTATAATAAAAGTATGATCGGATACTGCGGCTTTTTTGCTTTTTTTGCGATGCTCTCTGCCGCTGTCCGGGAGGAAAGGGAACAAAGGACGGATGCGCATTCCGCATCTGTTTGAAAGGTGGAGTTTCGGTGAAAATCCATGCGACCGAAAGGCGCATCGCGGCGTTGCTGACTGCCGTACTGGCTGCGGGATGTTCGCTGCTGCCGCTCTGTGTATCCGCGGCGGATCCGGTACAGCCCGCGGCGGCGGACGATTCGCTGTATGCGCTGCACTATGAAAAGGAAACCGGCTACAGTGACTATTACGACGCCCATATCAGCGAGCCGCGCCCCGATGCGGAGATTCTGCTTCCCGGCGCGTCGTTTGATGCGGTGTCGGACAGCAGCCTGACTGTCGGCGCGCTCGGCGAGGACGGCGCAAGGCGGGACAATGTGCTGGTCTGGCAGAGCGCGGAGGGCAGCGTCACATATCCGTTTACGGTCAGTGAGGCGGGCTGCTACGCGCTGGAAATCACATATTATGCAATGGAATCGCCGTCCAATCAGGTCGAGCTGTCGCTCCGGCTGGACGGCGCCCTGCCGTTTGAATCGGCGTCGCGGATCTGCCTGAACAAGGTCTTTGTCAACAAGACGGAAATCAGGACGGATTCCCGCGGCAATCAGGTGCGACCGCCGCAGATCGAGCTGCCCTGCTGGCAGACGAAATTTGTCTGCGACGCGGACGGGCTGTTCAATGAGCCGACCGGCTTTTCGCTCTCTGCCGGCACGCACACCCTGACGCTGACCGGCATCAAGGCAAATCTCGGCATCGCGTCACTCCGGTTCTGCCAGCCGGAGCAGACCGCGCCCTATCAGGCGCCGGCGCAGTCCGCGCTGGATGCGACGCCGTCCGCGCTGCTGCGGCTGGAGGGCGAGGCGGCCGGTTACAAGTCGTCGTCCACGCTCTACCCCGCCTACGACAACAATTCCTGCACCGTCTCGCCGTCCGATCCGGTCAAGATGGTTTACAACACGATCGGCGGCGCAAACTGGGATCAGGCGGGCTCGTCCGTCACATGGGAAATCCCCGCGGACGCGCTGTCCGGCGACGGCTGGTACCGGCTCGGCATCAAGGCGCGGCAGTCCGTGATGCGCGGCTTTTACTCAAACCGCCGTGTGCTCGTGGACGGCAAAGTGCCGAACGACGCTTTTTCGCAGGTGAAATTCTATTATGACACCGACTGGTCGCTGACCCCTGTGCAGACGGCAGACGGTGCAGACGCCTATATTCATCTCACGGCGGGCGAACCGCACACGGTCACGCTGGAAGCGATGCCCGGCGAGATCGGCGGCATCATGCGGCGGCTGGAAAGCACCGTCGCCGACCTCAATACCTGCTACAAGCAGATTCTGATGATTACGGGGCCGAACCCCGACAGCTACAATGACTACTATGTCGAGGAGAGCGTCCCGACGCTGCTCGGCGACTTTGAACGGCTCTCCGGTGAGCTGAAGCGCGCACAGAACAGCATCGAGCAGCTCTCCGGATCGCTCGGCTCCGAGGCGGCCGCGCTCCAGAGAATGTATGTGATTCTGGACAAATGCGTGGACAAGCCCCGCCGCATCCCGAACTATGTCAAGCAGATCAAGGACAACATCTCCACGATCTCGACCTTCATCTGCGATTACCGCGACCAGCCGCTGGAGGTGGACTATCTGGAGCTCGCCTCTGCTGACCGGGAATTCTCCTCGCTGAAGGCGGGCTTTTTCCGGCAGCTCGCCTTCCGGTTCCGGGCGTTCATCGGCTCGTTCACCGAGGATTACACGACGCTTTCCGATCTGGATACCGACGCGGACGATGTCATCACGGTCTGGGTCAATCTCGGCAGAGATCAGGCGCTGGTCGTCAAGGAGCTCGTCGAAAATGAGTTTGCGCAGCTGCATCCGGAGATTCCGGTCGCGGTCAATCTGGTCGTCGGCGGCGTGGTGGAAGCGACGCTTGCCGGAAAGGGCCCCGATGTCGCACTCTTCCTCGGCGGAGAATTTCCCGTCAATCTCGCCTGCCGCGGCCTGCTTGCCGATCTGACGCAGTTCCCCGATTACGCGGAGAGTGTCCGGCAGCTTCAGCCCGAAGCAACCGTTCAGTACACTTATAACGGCGGTGTCTACGGGATG
>JAFPQL010000051.1 GCA_017414145.1 Oscillospiraceae bacterium
GAGCTTGCGGATAAGCTTGAGGAGAACGGCGCAGAGGTCAGCTTTGCGATTCATCCGGTTGCGGGACGCATGCCCGGGCACATGAACGTGCTGCTGGCTGAGGCGAATGTCCCCTATGAGCAGCTCAAGACTGCGGACGAAATGAATCCGCAGATGCCGAATACCGATGTCGCAATCGTCATCGGTGCAAATGACGTTGTCAACCCCTCGGCGCAGACGGACGAATCCTCGCCGCTCTACGGCATGCCGATCATTAACGCCTATGAGGCGCGCACGGTATTCGTGCTCAAGCGCGGCAAGGGCGCGGGCTTCTCCGGCGTGGAGAATCCGCTGTTCACAAATGACAACACGGTCATGATCTACGGCGACGCGAAACAGACTGTCTCGCAGCTAGTCAGCGAATTTGAGGAAAGCTGACCATCGGATTATCTGCATATGATACGCATAAAATTGTAACACTTTCCGGAATACAGAACGGCACGATATGGGCATTGCGCTGCAGTGTGAGCGAATTGTTGAGATTGCAGACGGGAAGCTGGGCACATAAATTAAGAAAACCGCGCTGACTTGTATTCGGTCAGCGCGGTTTTTGTGGGAACTGTTTCGACTGGATACAGAAAAGTTTTATTGCTTGAAATCATTGTACTTACGCAGATTTCCGCATGACAGTGAGGACCGGTGTATGCAAGTCGTGGGAACTCATCACGGGAACCTGCTTGGGAACTTGGCCTGAAAAATGCTGCAAAATACCGAAAAATATTTCTGAATACGGAAATAATTTTCAGCAGCAGCTGTGATAAAAGGTGCATAGCTGCGTGAAATTTCCGTATTTATGCGATTTTTGGCTTTAGGACTGGCGAGGGGCTCTGCCCTTGACCCGCGAGCTTTTTGAAAAAAGCTCGACCAAAAACTTTAGTTTGAGTTACAGGATCCTTTATACCTGCGGCTGTTCGTCCCACGGTGCCGCGGAATCATCGCGCACGCCCGGCACCTTGAGGTCGTAGCCGTTGACCTCGATCACGGCATCGTCCAGCTCAATGACCATGCAGTGCCGCCCGTTGATCTGATCGAGCCGCACCTTGTCCTTCGCCTCATTCTTGACATTGACCACAATCTCCGGCGTCCGGATGACTGTTTTCGGCGAAACAAGACGCTCCGGCTTCAGCGTCGTGCCGACTGTCTCCGAGAAAACCTCCTCGGTTCTTGCCAGACGCTCCTCCGGCACGCCCGCCTCTGAGAGCATCCGGTGCAGAATTCTGCCCGTCACCTCGGTCGGCGCGTCGTCGGTCTTGTTCTTCGCCACAATCTGTTCCAGCTTCTCATTCACCGTCGTGACCGTCTCGTAGGTCAGGTCGTCACCGAGCAGTGTGTCCAGCACCTGCTTCATATCGTCCTGCTCCGCCTCAATCGTCCGTTCCACATCGCACTCCAGAAATGTGTCTACCAGATGCTCATTCGGCGCGTTCGGCGTCTTCGTGTAGTAGAGAACATGGTGGACATCCGTTGCGCGGTCGGAGAACACCGGAAAGAAAAAGCCGTCCATCGGCGCCTTGCTGATGATCGCGTTCGGATTATCCAGCCGGAGAATTTCGTCATCGGAATGGTTGTAAACAAGCGTCCCCTCCGCCTTTTTGATCGGGCAGAGCGCACAGATCAGATAGCGGAACACGCGGTCAGAATTCTCCTCGTCAAGCTCGTCCATCTTGTTCTTGCGAGGCGGATCGTACTGACAGTACGCCGCGATCACCGCATACGGCTCGTCAGATTCCAGTGCGGACGCCAGCTTGCCCAGAAAATCGAGTGCGGCGTCCTCCTGCTTCAGCTCCGATTTCAGCAGCTTTGTCAGGAAAGTCTGCGCGCCGTCCTCCCCGTAGGAGTGGTTGCGGAAGGGCAGCTCTGAGCTCTGCTTGCCGAGACTGGTATTCAGGACGCGCTTCATCGTGTCGTACAGAATCTGGCTCTCTGCCGTCGGGACGGACGACGCGTTCCGCAGACAGACGCCGCGGACATTCTGCTGCCCGTCGATGTACGCCGTCAGGACGCGGTGCATGATAAAATACTTCGCTTCCGGATTGAAATGGTTCCGGATCTCGCTCAATTCCTTGCGATTCATCTGTGCTCCTCTCTTTCATGGGACAAAAAAAGACTGCCGCGCGGCGAACCGGCGGCAGTCCGGCGGGTTTTTATTGGCTGATATGCGCGTTCAGCTTTGCGACCAGATCGTCGGCACTGACGCCGTGTACCGCACAGGCCTGCTCGATCGACTCACCGCGGGACGCCGGGCAGCCGAGGCAGTGCATACCCATCTCAAGGAAGAAGGGTGCGGTCGAAGGATCGGTATCGAGGATTTCGCCGATCACGGTATCTTTTGTGATTTCCATAGCAAACATTCCTTTCATAAGAAAGCCGGGCACGATCAAAACCGCGCCCAGCTTCATCAATCAGATTACTCCTGATTCTTCATCTGTGCATAGCACTCGCTGCAGTAAACCGCACGGTCCTCCTTCGGACGGAACGGCACTCTGGCCTCGCGGCCGCAGTTTGCACATACAGCAGTGAAGGTCTCGCGCTCAGTTCTGCCGGCATTCTTTCTTGCATCGCGGCAAGCCTTGCACTTCTTCGGATCGTTGGTGAAGCCCTTTTCCTGGTAGAACTCCTGCTCACCGGCGGTGAATACGAATTCCTGTCCGCACTCATTGCAGATTAAGGTTCTGTCTTCAAACATTTGTTTTTCCTCGATTCTTGAATTTTGGACCGCGGTCGTATTTGCGCCACCACTGGTTGCTGATCATCGCTGCGGGCAAAGCCCTCGTAGCGAAGGGGTTTTGCAGGTGAAAAGCTTCACACGCGCTGGAAGAAATGCTGCCGGGTCATGTGATTTCAGGGTCGCCGAATGGCCCCACCCTCGGAGGGACAGTCTGCCGGACTGTGCGGGCAGAGCATCTGCCGTTCTGTGCAGTGATCTGCGTCTGTCTTTCCGTCAGGCTTGCGCCCCGCGGCCCCGGACAGCTCGGAGTTTGCGCCGGCCACGCTGCACAGCGTTGTCCACGCTTTTTTCGGAGATATGCAGCCGACCGGCAATTTCCCGATAGGAAAAACCGCCTGCCGCCAGACAGATGATCTCCATCTCCTGTCTGCTCAGCACTTCCGTCAGCTCCCGGTACAGCTCTGTGACGCGCTCCTTCGTCAGAAACAGCTCCTCAGGCGATTCATCGTCGTCTGCGAGCAATGACTCTGCGCCGATCTCGGGATCGTCCAGAGACAACCCGACAGGACGCCCGGAGGGATGCGCCGAACGCGCTGCATTCCGGATGCGGTTGCGGATGCACACCGCTGCAAAGGTACGAAAGCTCGCCGCACGGTCCGGATCATACGCTGAAACAGCCGTCAGCAGACCGATCAGTCCTTCCTGCACATAATCCTCTGCGTCCGCAGCCGAAGCCGCATAATCAGAGGCGATCCGCAGCACAAGCTGCCGGAAGCGCAGAACCAGCACAGAATCTGCCTGCGGGTGCTTCCGCATGACACCGACCAAAGCCTCATCAGACAGTGCAGAGAGTGCTTCAACAGAAAGATCTTCCATCGAAACCTCCTCGCCGTCCTTCGGCAGTACTGCCAGCAGTCTACCCGTCAAATCCGCCCGCCGCGCAGAACCGCAGCGGCAGAGTATGACCTGATTACATCATATCCGAAAAGCGGATATTTGTCAAGAGATAATGCGAAATTTCCCGTTCATTTCGCAACAAAACGGCAATTTGCATATCTTTCAACAAGTAAAATTGTGAATTCGGCTGAATCAGCCCTGCTGTGCAAAGGCTGCTCTGCCGTCCCGGAACAGGTTGCCGCCGTGCGAATCAATCGCCGTCAGCAGCGGAAACTCCGAAAAGGTCAGCCGCTTGACCGATTCACAGCCGAGGTCCTCATAGGCGATGACCTCGCAGGCCGTGATATGTGACGCAGCCAGTGCGCCCGCACCGCCGACCGCACAGAAATACACCGCACGGTTCCGCCGGATCGCCTCACAGACCGCCTCAGAGCGCTCGCCCTTTCCGATCATCGCAAGCAGTCCGGCATCCAGCAGCATCGGCGCATAAGGGTCCATTCTGCTGGAGGTGGTCGGTCCGCAGGCGCCGATCGGGCGGCCGGGGGGCGCGGCTGTCGGCCCCGCATAATAGATCACCGCATCCTGAAGCGGATACGGCAAATCCCCTTCCCCGCGCATCGCAGCCGCAATGCGTTTGTGGGCGGCATCGCGGGAGGTATACACAGTTCCCGAAAGGAACACCCGGTCGCCGGCGTGCAGGAGCTGCTGCTCCCGCACGATCTCCGGCAGATCGGTTACAAGACAATGATAATCCATGGATCAGCTGTTCCAGCCGTCGCTCTCGCCTGCCATCTCGGTCAGCTCGTCAAAGCTCGAACCGAAATCGGCGTCCTTCTTGCCGTCGCCGCTCTTGCCGAAGCTGCTCTTGGATGCAACCTCGTCAAAGCTCTCAAATGCGGGCACATCGTCATCGTCATTGACGGTGTTGCGCGCATCGGTGATGACACTCTTGGCCTCAGACAGCCGGCTGCCCGCCTGACTGGAGAGATTGTCGAGAATCAGCGTCATTTCATTGAACTTCTTGGACACAGCATCAATCTCACTGCGCAGCAGCGCACGGACGGTACGCGCCGTCTCAGTCGATCTCTTGTTGCGCGCCTCTGCCTCCTGCACGGAATCGCGCACGGAAGCCTCCGCATCCGCAACGGTCTGAATCGCCTTGGCGTCTGCCTCGTTGATCTTGCGCTCCGCCTCGGCGTCCGCATCCGCAACAGTCTGTGTCGCCTTGGCATCCGCCTCCGCGATCATGTCCGCTGCCTTCTTCTCCGCATCCGCGACAGTCTGCTCCGCCTTCGCATTTGCCTCGCTGACAATCGCCTCGGCCGATGCCTGTGCGTCCTTCGTCAGCTTCTCAGCCTTGCTGCGCGCCTCGGTCGCAACCTTCTTCGCAGTCATCTGCGCCTCCATAAAGAGTGCGCTCATGTCGAAGCTGGAATCGGTGCTGTTTTCCTTCAGCTCGGCAACCTGCTGGTTGAGCTGCTCGATTTCACGGTCCTTATCGGCAATGAGGCCGGTCTGCTCGGCGATCTGTGCTTCGTATTCCGCAAGCTTCTGCAGGTCTGCCTCGCTGGAAAGACCCGCCTGTTCCTCGATCATTGCCTTCTTGGCCTCAAGCTCTGCCGTCAGAGAGGTGACCTCCGCGGTCGCGTCTGTCAGCTTTGCCTGAAGCTCAGCCACGACAGCCTCCGCTGCGCCGGCATTTCCGGCGGTGGAGCGCAGAACCTCGATATCACCGTTCAGTCTCGTCACTTCGTCACGGAGCTGTGCGACCTGTGCCTGAAGCTCGGCGGATTCCTCCTGCGCGAGCTGCGTCTCCGCACGGGACGCCTCAAGATCGGCATTTGCGTTGGTGAGCTGCTCGGCAGCTGCCGCTGCCTGCTGTCTCAGCTGGAGCAGTTCCTCCGTCGCGCCGGCGCTGTCGCCGCCTTCGATGACAGGGCGGTTTTTCAGCTCTTCCTGTGCGGCACGGAGCTGGTTTTTCGTTGTGCCGAGTTCGCCGCGGAGACGGGAGAGCTCAGACTCGTACTCCTGCTCTTTTGTCTCGGACATTCCGCCGCCGGAAGCGGCTTTTTCCTTCCACTCGTCGCGTTCTTCTTCGAGTGCATAAATTTTTGAATTCAGTTCGTCGATGTATTTCAGTACATCCTCTTTCACAAATCCACCCATTCGGGCCGTTCTCAAAACACTTGGCTGATCCATAAATAAACGCTCCAATCCTCCGCAAAAAATAAAGACGATCCAAAGGGTCAGGGAAACGGAATGCGATTGTCCGCGCATCTCCGCACAGCATTCTCGATGCCGGAGTCTGTCCCGTCGCGGATACGGTCAGCACTCCGGTATTCTCACGGAAGCATCCTACTTTGATCATATCTATAATATCATATTTTCGCTTGTTTTGCAAGGTGCATTATGTAGAAAAAGCAGAATTGTTTTCGTGCATTTTGACGAAAGTATGTCCGAAGTTTGAACAGATTATACAAAAAAAGCGGACAGCACCGTCATTTCGGGCTGTCCGCTCCTGCTTTCTATGTTTTATTTTTTATCGAGAATCTTGAAGATCTCGGAGAGGTCGTCATCGTCGTCCAGACGCGGAATCGCAGAGGACTGCTTCTGCGCAGCCGGCTTTCTCGGCTCGACGGCGGTAAAGCCCTCGACCAGCGGATTGCTGATCGCGATCGGCTCCTCGGCCGGAACCGGATCGGTGTCGGTCTCATATCCCGCGGCAATGACCGTGATGACCATTTCGTCGCTCAGATCCTCTTTGAAGGCGGTACCGAGGATGACCTCGACGCCCTGTGCAGCCGTCTCGGTAATCATCTTCGTGGCGGCATCGACCTCAGAGGACAGCGCGTCCTCGCTCATCGCAATGTTGATGAGCAGACGCTTCGCGCCGGCGATCGAGGTTTCCAGCAGCGGGCTGGAGATCACTGCTCTTGCGGCTTCGTCGGCCTTGTTCTTGCCGGAGCCGTGGCCGATTGCCATATGTGCATAGCCTGCGCCCTTCATGATCGTGGAAACATCCGCGAAGTCCAGATTGATATAGCCGTCCTCGACGATGAGGTCGGAGATCGACTTGACGCCGGTCTTGAGGATATCATCCGCCATCGCAAAGCTCTGCCGCATGGTCAGCGGCTTGTCCAGACCGACCAGCAGACGCTCGTTCGGAATGATGATGAGAGAATCGACATACTGCTTCAGCGTCTCGATGCCGCGCTCTGCCTGTGCCATTTTCTGCTCGCGCTCAAACGCGAACGGCTTGGTCACGACCGCGACGGTCAGGATGCCGAGCTCCTGTGCGATCTGCGCGACCACAGGTGCAGCGCCCGTTCCGGTGCCGCCGCCCATGCCGGCTGTAATGAAGATCATATCCGCACCCTTGAGCGCATTGCTGATCTCATCGCGGTTTTCCTCGGCAGACTGTCTGCCGACCTCCGGCTTGTTGCCGGCGCCGCGGCCCCTTGTCAGCTTTGCACCGATCTGAATACGGGTAGGCGCCTTGGAGTTCATCAGTGCCTTGGCGTCCGTGTTGATCGCAATATATTCGATGTTCTTCACATCCGCCTGCACCATGCAGTCAAGCGCGTTGCCGCCGCCTCCGCCGACGCCGACAACCTTGATATTGACCTGCGGATCAAATGAGTCTTCATAAACAAAATCAGTCATCAATGTTCCTCCATTCGACAGCCCGAGCGATCGGGGCAGAGCCGTCACGATACATATATCTGTATTTTAACACAGCTGCCCGCTGATTGCAAGAGCAAAATCAATTTTTTTGTAATTCAACAATATCTGTCAACTCGAAAATGCTGTTTATAGTCAAAATGCAGTCGTTTCTGTCCCCGGAAATGCAGTTGTTTCAGCAGGCGGTGCAGTCGTTTCGTCCTCCGGCTCCTCCGGGATAACCGAAATCTGGTTGTTGCCGACCATCGTGAACCGGTATTTCTTCTGCGGATTGACTTTCTGTTCGGTTGCAAGCGCAAGTTTGAGCTTATAGACCGCGTCGCTGCTGTTGCCCATGTGATAGGTCACATGCTCGCCGATCTGAACGAGAATATCGCTCTGGTCACGCAGGTCTACCGAGACGATCCGGTCGCTGTTGCAGGCAGCAACGGCCGCGGTCATCGTTCTGAGGGCGGTGTCAAGCCGCTGATCCTCCGACTGAATCTGCTCGCCCGGCGCGCTGACAGCAGGATTGTAGCCCGTGACAAGCAGCAGGCCCTCCCGCGGCGAATCGTCCTTCAGCATCTCCAGAATTCTGCCCGATGAGCTGACCAGAAGATAGCCGTAGCTGCACGAGATATTGGCGACCGGCGCCGCCTTTTTGACGGTGATCTCCACCGTGGACGGAAAGCGCTTTCTGACCTCGACATTTTCCGCGTACACGACGGCATTGGTGATCGCCTTCTCCGCCGCACGCGTATCGAGCCGCACCAGATTGTCCTGATACTTGATGCCGCTCAGCCGCACGATTTCCTCGTTTGCAGCGTCGGTTTCATTGTCCACAACGATGTCTGTCACATTGAAGAACAGCGTCATGGACA
>JAFPQL010000052.1 GCA_017414145.1 Oscillospiraceae bacterium
CAAGATCGCACCGGCCTTCAACGAGGACATTTCCGACCTGCACAAGACCGAGCCGTATGTCTACGGTCAGATGATCGCAGGCAAGGACGCCTCCCGCTTCGGCGAGGGCAAGAACTCCTGGCTGACCGGTACTGCCGCATGGACCATGGTCGCCATTTCGCAGTATATCATCGGTGTGCAGCCGGACTTCGACGGTCTGAAGGTTGACCCGTCCATTCCGCACGAGTGGGACGGCTTCACCGCGGTCAGAAAGTTCCGCGGCGCAACCTACAACATCACGGTCAAGAATCCGGATCATGTCTGCAAGGGCGTCAAGTCCCTGACGGTGGACGGCAAGGCCGTTGACGGTGTCGTCATCCCCGCAATGGACGGCGGCGAGCATGAGGTTGTCGTCATCCTCGGCTGAACCGAACAGAAAACACAGTGCCGCATCACGGGGGAATCCGTGGTGCGGCAGCTTTTTTTGAAATGTGTCCGGCGCTGTGACAGAATTGCGGTTTCGGTGCATCCTGCGGCGGCAGGCGGAAAAACGGTTCCGTTTTCGCTGTTTTCCACAAAATGGGTTCTATATTTTCTGTGAAAATGTGCGTTGACCTTTTTAATTCAGTGTGATATAATCAAATCAGAAACAGCATATTCGGGATGCTGTTCAACAAACGGATGCTGATTGAACGGAACGGAGGGGTTCTTATGAAAAAACTGACAAAACTGCTTTCGGTGCTGTCCGCCGGCGTGCTCGCGGTCTGCGCGGTTCCGGTTTCTGCCTTTGCGGAGGAGCAGGATCTTTTCCCCACATGGGAGGAACAGCGCGAAAGAGGCTATGCGCCGGTGTATGCACTCGGTGAAGATCTGTCCCTGTATTCGCTCGGCGATGTGGACATGGACGGTGAAGTGACGGCATATGATGCTTGTATCATTGCGTGGAATTTCACTTGTAATTTAGCCGGATTTTCGGATATGATGACGGAAGATCAGCTCAAGCTCGCCGATGTGGACGGAGAATCTGTATGGTTTGAGGTCGATGAGAAATGGGTTTCTGCGACCGCGATGGACGCAACGCTTGTTCTGACCTATGCCGTAATGAAAAATGCCGGCTATGAATTCACATTCGAGGAGTTTTTGGCTGAGTCATAAGAGTTACGGGAGGGGTTCGCATGAAAAAGCGGACTTCTCACAGTCCATTCAGCCGGATGAATGATGATGAAATCTGAATTGCAATCAGCATTCAGGGGATGCCCTGCCGCAAAACGCGGCGGGGCGTTCTGTTTTTCCGGCGCCGGAACCATTCCGCATTCCGCATTCCGCATTCTTTTCGGGGGCGAATTGCGGCAGTGCCATGTTTTGGCCCGCGGCGGGCTTTAGATCAATGCCAGCGCGGGCTCCGCGCCGCCCGCATTTACACCACACGGATTTAACTGCGTTTTTTGAGGACTGTCATTTACTTTTCACACAAAAGCGTATAATAAAAGCATGGAACAACGAAACCGGCAGCGCGGCGGCAGACAAAACCGCTCCGCCGCCTTGATAACAGAAAGAGGTGCAACATGATGTTCAATGAAAACGAGTACCGCAGCGGCTACGACAGTGAAAATGCAAACGGCACATTCGATGCCGACAGAATGCGCGAGGATACCCCGACCGGCGGCAGCTATTATTCTCCGCGCAGCGGAGAGCCCGTTTCCGGCTATTACGGCGACGGCCCCGACGGCGGCGACGAGCCCCCGAAGAAGAAATCGCACAAGGGTCTGAAGGCGCTGGCAATCTTCACCTGTATCGCCTTCCTCTCCTACGCGTCGATTCAGTGCTATCAGTTCGCAAGCGAGAATGAGTCGATCCGCAAATTCTTCGGCAGAGATTCCTCCGTCAGCGACACCGCGGAATCAAAGTCCGAAAAGGAGACTTCGCAGAAGGCCGGCAACCTCAACAACGGTGAGAACAGCAATCAGCCGATCACCGCAGAGAACTGGATCAAGGCCGCTTCCCGCGAAAACGCCCTGACCATTCCGGAAATCGTCGAGAAGATCACACCGGCAACCGTCGGCATCGCCTCGACCTTCCTCTACAAGGGGCAGACCTTCTCGCTCTGGGGCTGGGGACAGTCCGAGCCCGTGGAAAAGGAGGTTCCTGCGACCGGCACCGGCATCATCATGTCGGAGGACGGCTATATCATCACAAATGCCCATGTCATCTACGATTCCGATTCGCAGTATAAAATGGGTCTTGCGAAGTCCGTGCAGGTC
The DNA here is from genome assembly GCA_017414145.1 of Oscillospiraceae bacterium. The sequence continues at coordinate 2,241 of JAFPQL010000052.1, forward strand.
GTTCTGAACGAGGAGTACTACGAGGGTGAGGCAACGCTCGACGCGGAAATCGTCGGATACGATGTCTCGGAAGATATCGCCGTGCTGAAGGTCAACACGACACAGGATCTCAAGGTCGCCGAATTCGGCGAGAGCGACGATCTGAAGGTCGGCGAGCTGGTCGTCGCAATCGGCAACCCGCTGGGCTTTGACCTCTTCGGTTCGGTCACAACCGGTATTGTCTCCGCACTGAACCGCAAAATCACGATCAATGACCACACGATGAAGCTCATCCAGACCGATACCGCAATCAATGCCGGCAACTCCGGCGGCCCGCTCATCAACAGCTACGGCCAGGTCATCGGCATCAACTCTTCCAAGATCAGCAGCAGCTATTACAGCGGCGAGACCAGCGTCGAGGGTCTGTGCTTCGCAATCCCGATGTCGCACGCAAAGGACATCATCAATCAGCTCATCAACAAGGGCTATGTCTCCGGCAAGCCGGTCATCGGCATCAGCACGAAGGACATCACCGAGGAGAATTCCGAGACATTCGGCATTCCGGTCGGCGTGCAGGTCCGTGAGGTCAGCGAGAACGGCCCGGCTGCCAAGGCAGGCATCAAGGTGTATGATATCATCATCGCGGTCAACGGCGAAAAGGTCACAACCTATTCCGAGCTGGTCGAGATCAAGGACCAGTACAAGGCCGGCGACACCATTACCCTGACGGTCAACCGCAGCGGACAGGATCTCAACATTCCGGTCACGCTGGAGGAAAAAGTACCTGAGCAGGGCTGATTTCAAAGCGATCCCCCCGATTTTTCCCCGATTCCCTCTCTTTATGATGACATTTCGCCCCGTGCTGCTCAACACGGGGCGGTTTTTTCAATGCGCACGGCAAAAAAATAAAACCCCGCCTTTCAGAAAGACGGGGTGCAAGCTGGTGATCGGACTCGAACCGATGACCTGCGCATTACGAATGCGCTGCTCTACCAACTGAGCCACACCAGCAAACTGCTGTATTATTATAGCACATCGCAGCAAAAATGTCAAGTGCTAAATCGAAAAAAATCCGCCTCTCCCGCACGCCGCTCCGGATTCTGCGCAATATGGGGCTTGTATTTTTCTCAAAAATATGATATACTAATAGAAAATGTCGGTTTGTGCCGATCAACGGCGCACCGCATGGCTTTCAGAAAGGAGCGCAATCCGCTGAAAACGGACTGCAACTACGATCATGGCAAATTCAGGAAAGACGAAGGAACGGCGTCACGGGATATCCTGCCTCGGCGTTCTGCTTGTAATCTGTATGCTGCTGCTCGCAGGTGTGACAATCGCCGTCAATCTGTTGTTCAGCAATCAGAAAGCACCGAAATTCGGAAAGCATTCTCTCTGCTACTATGACGCCGACACCATGGGTGCTGTCACAATCGACGACGCCGGTACCCTGCTGGAATCCGGTTCTCTGATCGTCGCAGAACAGCGCGACGAAATCAATGCCGGCGACCTCGTGCTCTATTCCGCCACCACCGGTCAGTGCAGAATCGGCCGCGTCGGTCTGCGGGAGCAGGCGGATGCCGCTGCGCTCAGCGCCGTCCGCTATTATCTGACCGTCGGCAATGACCCCGAACCCAAAATCATCGCGGAACAGGATATCAGAGGCGTCTGCAAGTCCGAAAGCAAGGAGCTCGGCGTGTTCGTCGGATTCCTGCTCGGCACAACCGGTATTCTGGTCGGCGTGATCCTGCCCTGCCTCGTGCTGCTGCTCTATCTCGCGGCGGCAGTCGTTGCGGCAAAGGAGGCCAATCAGGCCGAGGAGGAAGCCGCGGACGACGATGACGACACCGATCTCGCGTTCGTCAAATCCATTCAGAAAAAGCAGCAGCAGATCGCCGAGCGCGATGCCGAACGGCAGGGCGGACATTCTGCCGCGGAGCCCGCAGCGGATGCCAGACGCCCGCGCCGCCTCTCCGACGAGGAAATGGCAGAAATGGAGGAGCAGGAGGCTGCCCGCCGCGCAGAGCGCATCGCCGCCGTGCGCAGCCACATGGAGCAGCGCCGTCAGACCGACACACCGGACGGTGTTCCGCTCTACACAACCGAGGTCATCACGCGCACCCACACTTTGCCGCTGCCGCGCACCGGTGAGCTGAGCATCACCCGCCAGATTCCGCGTCAGGGTATGACCGGACAGATTCCGCGTCCGGGTACGACCGGTCAGATTCCGCGTCAGGGTATGACCGGACAGATTCCGCGTCAGGGTACAACCGGACAGATTCCGCGTCCGGGTACGACCGGACAAATTCCGCGTCCGGGTACGACCGGACAGATTCCGCGTCAGGGTACGACCGGACAGATTCCGCGTCAGGGTACGACCGGACCGATTCCGCGTCAGGGCGCAACCGCACCGATTCCGAAGGCCGTACAGGAGCAGCCGGCAGCCGCACAGCCGCTGGTCAAGCTCGCAGCCGTTCCGGAGCCCGCCGCAGAACCGGTCAAGCCGGCAGCACCCGCCGCACCGCCCGCCAGCTACGAGGAGCTGATGGCGATGCTGGATGAGGAAATCAAGAAGCTGACACCGCAATAAAAGACATACGCCCGAAGGCAGCCGATCTGACTGCGTTCGGGCGTTTTGCTTTGCCGCTCAGTGGCCGGCAGAGGTCAGCGGAAGCCGGTGTGCCGCCTCGCTGTACCGGATCTGCCGGATGAGCGCGGCAAGCAGTGCCGTCACAACCGCAAAGCCTGCCTCGATGCAGAGTGCCGCTGCGACATCGCTGCCGCGGAACGGGTCGGTACCCTCCAGCATCTGATTGACACGGATGTACCAGTACGCGGGCAGGAACCGCGCCGCCTTCAGCACGCCGCTGCCGAGCATCGACTGCTCGACGAAAACGCCGCACAGAAAGCTCATGCCGAGCGAAACCACCTGCGTGATGATGTTGATGAGCTGCACGCCGGGCTGGAAGGACGCAACCAGCACCGCCAGCGCCGCGGAAAACAGCGAGAAGATCAGGCTGTTGAGGACGGCAATCCACGCATATCCGCGGTACATCCCGCCGTTCATGAACATTCCCGCCGCGACGAACAGCAGCCAGATGCCGAGGAAGCACACGGCACAGCCCGCGAAAATCTGCGCGGTGCAGGCGCTCTGCCGGATGCCCGAACAGTTTGTGCGGTACCGGATCTCCTTCCGCATGATCGTCAGCAGCACGGGGCCGAGCGTGTTCATCAGCAGGCAGAGGAGAATGTAGGGCAGATACCGGAAGAAAAACGCCGCGTTTTTCGGCAGGATGCCGCCGGCGTTCTGCTCAAACACTGCCGTTTTCACCTCGGTCTGCTCCGAGAGCGTGCTGCCGGCGTGCGCGACGGCGTCCGGCAGTGACATTCCGCCGGCTTCATAGGCCGAGACTACGCCGGCGTATTCGTCGAGGAACTGCATCATCAGCACATAGGAATAGCTGTCGTGCAGGTGCAGGCTCTCAAAGAGCCCGTCCGTCTGCTGCGCGGCGAGCTTCTCCGCATAGCCCTTCCGGACGGTCAGGACGAAGCTCACGCGCTCATAATACAGCGCATCGAGCAGCGTGTCACGGGTGTTTTCGAGGGTGACCAGATGATGCCGGTTCCCGATCAGATCGCAGAGTGCGCGGCTGGCGTCCGTACCGTCCTCGTCAAAGATGCAGATGTTCATTTTTGTATCTTCAAACTTCTCCGCGGTGCTGTCGCTGCTCAGCGTCATCGCCACGGAAATCGCCAGAAATACAAGCAGATAGATCATCGCAACGGGTGCCTTCCGGCGCAGCACCTTGAGATAGGCCTTAAATACTGGCATATTTTCTCCTCCGTGTCATGCAGATGCCGAGTACGGCGAACAGCAGCGTATACAGGAGCATCATGCAGATTTTCTCGCGGAACCGGGTATAGTCGCTGTAAAGGTTCAGGCAGTAGAAGCAGTCCGAGATGATCGCGGCGGGATTGATGCGGTTGAACCAGGGGGCTTTTGCCGCGATGACCGCCTTGATGTTGCCGATCATCAGGCCGCTCAGGAAGCAGAGCGTCATGGTGACGGCGGTTACGATGCCGGTTTTCGTGTCGGTGCTGACACGCCCGATCGAGCCGACGAAAAAGCCCATCGTCACGCCCATGCAGCCGGCGAGCACGGCAGCCAGATAGACGAGCGGGAGCTTGCTGCCGAAGTCCACGCCCAGCACGAAGGCCTGAAAGCTCACGCAGATGACCATGCAGACGGTATGCGCGAGATAGCTCGCGGTGAGGCTGGCAGCGATACTGACGGACCTGCGCGTCGGAGAGCAGCATTTTCTGGCGCCGAGCGCGGAGAGATTTGCCTGATTCTGCGTACAGATATGCAGCCCGGTCGTAGTGCCGAACAGCGCGACCATCGCAATCAGGTTGTGGAAAAACTGGATGTACGGATCGGGGTTGCCCTCCGTGACGGGCAGCTCCGTGCAGGCGGTGACCTCCGC
>JAFPQL010000053.1 GCA_017414145.1 Oscillospiraceae bacterium
AGCATGTTGTTGACCTTGAAATGCACGCCGATATCACGTATAAACTCGATATAATTGAGGTCGAGGAGCCAGTCGGCGTTATTGACCATGATGGCCTTGCTGCTGTCCTCACCGAAGCTGTCCGCAAACTCGATGAAGCGGCTCATCTGCTTTTTGAAGCACTCGCAGTTGTGCTGAATCGTCTCCGGCGTCAGCATTTTGCGCATATCGGTCTTGCCGGAGGGGTCGCCGATCATGCCCGTGCCGCCGCCGACCAGCGCGATCGGCTTGTTGCCGGCCATCTGCATCCGCTTCATCAGGCAGAGCGCCATGAAGTGGCCGACATGGAGCGAATCGGCCGTCGGGTCAAAGCCGATGTAGAAGGTTGCCTTGCCGTTGTTGATGAGCTCGGCAATCTCCGCCTCATCGGTCGTCTGCGCAATCAGGCCTCTGCGCTTTAATTCTTCATAGAGTGTCATGCTTTTCATTCTCCTTATTTACAATCCGGTTTCCGGATATTATTTCAAATTCTGTGACGGGCAGCCGCAATATCGCGGTTCGTCCGCACAGGGCAGGTGCATCCGGTACCAGACCGCGGTGCATTTTTTATTTCGCATCATGAATCAGCGTCCTCTCTGTTGCCGCGGAAAGCTGTGACAGGCCTCACCGCATCGCAATGCCTTTTGCGCGGCAGTCCGCCTTGACTTCGGGGACGGTCAACTCGCCGAAGTGGAACAGCGATGCTGCCAGTGCCGCCGTCACGGTTGTCTCCTGAAAGACCGTTGCAAAGTCAGAGAGCTTTCCCGCGCCGCCCGACGCGATGACCGGAATCTTCACGCGGGAGCAGACAGCCTTCAGCATTTCGATGTCGAAGCCGCCGCGCACGCCGTCCGTGTCGATCGAATTCAGGCAGATTTCGCCCGCGCCGCGGCGCTCAACCTCCACGACCCAGTCCAGCAGATCGACCGGCATTGCCACGCGTCCGCCGTTGACATAGACCGTGAAGCCGCCCTCCTTGTTGCGCTTGGCGTCGATGCCGACCACGATGCACTGCGACCCGAAAATCTCCGCGCCCTCGGAAATGAGCTGCGGATTCTTGACCGCCGCGGAGTTGATGCTGATCTTGTCCGCGCCGGCCCGCAGTGCTTCGCGCATATCGCCGACCGTTGCGATGCCGCCGCCGACCGTCAGCGGGACAAAGACCCGCTTTGCCGTTTCGCGCACGACATCAAGGAAGGTGCCGCGCCCCTCGTAGGACGCAACAATATCATAGAACACAAGCTCGTCCGCACCCTGCCGGTTGTATTCCGCCGCACATTCGACCGGATCGCCGACATCGCGCACGCCCTCGAAGTTGATGCCCTTGACAACCTTGCCGTGCCGGACATCGAGACAGGGGATGATTCTTTTTGCAAGCATATTGCTCTCCTTTTTTTACCGCAAATAGTCCGGATCAATCCGGGTCATTTCGGTCAGCGTCAGATTCCGGTAGTTCAGGTCTTCGCGGAGCGTGAAGCCCTGCGCCTCCCAGAAGGCGTTTCCGCCCGCATTCTTTTTGAATGCGACCAGCGCGGCCTTGTGAATGCCCTCTGCTCTGAGCGCCGCGAGCGCACGGTTCACGAGCCGCGACGCGATGCCCCGCCTCCGGTATGCCGGTGCGACGGACATATGCTGAATATAGCCGCGGCGGCCGTCGTGACCGCAGAGGATGACGCCGGCAATGACGCCGTTTTCGGCCGCGACGAACGAGGTGTTCGGATTCCGTGCGAGAAAGCGTGCAATGCCCTCTCTGGAATCGTCGAGATTGTTGAGTCCGTTGCCGCAGGCAAGCCAGATTGCATACGCGGCATCGTAGTCGTCGGTTGTCATCGGACGGATTTCAAGCGAATCCGCAGCCGAGATTGCCTCCGCCAGATCCAGCGTCCCCTGATAGAGCGACTTGCCGCAGATCGTTCCGTACAGGCCGAGGTCACGGCAGGCGATGATGTCATCCATCGTGTGGACGCCGCCGCTTGCGACGATGTTGCAGCGGTCGCCGACGGCGTCGCGGAGCTTTCTGAGCTGCTCTGTATTCACGCCGGAGAGCGTACCGTCCTTCGATATATCCGTAAAGATGAAGGTGGTCACGCCGACCGCGATCATCGCATTTGCAAGGTCAATATAATGCACATTGCTCGTTTCGAGCCAGCCCTCCGCCGCGACCATTTCGTCTTTCGCGTCGATGCCGACCACGATTCTGTCCGCGCCGAAACGTTTGACGGCGTCCGCGACAAGCTGCGGATTCTTCAGCGCCGCAGAGCCGAGAATCACGCGGGCGATGCCGAGATCGAGATATGCCTGCACGGTGTCGAGCGTGCGGATGCCGCCGCCGACCTCGACCTTCAGCTGCGTATTCTTTGCAATATCTTCATAGATCTTCGTGTTGACCGGATAGCCAGCCTTTGCGCCGTCGAGATCGACCATGTGGATCCACTCCGCACCGGCCGCCTCAAACTTTTTCGCAGTTTCCAGCGGATTTTCCGCCACCTTCTCCGCCGTGGCGTAGTCGCCGCGCAGGAGCCGGACGCACTGTCCGTCTATGATGTCAATCGCCGGAAATATAATCATTTTGCCATCCTTTCAAAGTTACGCAGCATCATCAGTCCCTGCTCGCCGGATTTTTCCGGATGGAACTGTGCGCCGAACACAAAGCCGCCGTCTGTCACGAGGGCGGGGATTTTCCCGTCATAGTCCGCATACGCGACGAGATATTCCTGCGCGCAGAACGCCTGATACGAATGCACAAAATAAGTAAATACGGGCATTTCGATATCCCGAAGCAGCGGGCAGTCCTGCGTGATGACCAGCTCGTTCCAGCCCATATGCGGGATGATGACCCGCTCGGACGGGATGCGCCGCACCTCGCCGGGAATCAGACCGAGCCCCGCGCAGTCGCCCATTTCGTCGGAGCGGTCAAACAGCATCTGCATTCCGAGGCAGATGCCGAGCAGCGGCTTTTTCTTCGCGTTCTCGCGGACCGTGCCGGTCATGCCGACAGCATCCAGTGCCTGCATCGCGGGCGGAAAGGCGCCGACGCCCGGAAGAATCACCGCGTCTGCGCGGTCAACCTCCTTCGCGTCGCTTGTAACCGTATGCGCAATGTTCAGATAGCTGAGCGCATTGCAGACTGAGAACAGATTTCCCGCACCGTAATCTATGACCGCGATCATCCGAGTGCTCCTTTCGTTGACAGCACCGTGCCGTCTGTTTCCGTAACCGCCGTGCGCAGCGCGTGGGCAAAGGCCTTAAAGAGCGCCTCGCACTTGTGGTGGTCGTTCTTGCCGTACATCATATCGAGATGCAGCGTGATGCCGGCATTGACGGCCAGCGCACGGAAAAATTCCTCTGTGAGGCACGCGTCATAGCTGCCGATCATCTGATTCGTGAATTCGCCGCGGAACACGAGAAACGGGCGGTTTGAGAGATCGAGCGCGCAGAAGGAAAGCGCCTCATCCATCGGAATATACGCGCTGCCGTACCGTGCGATGCCGGATTTGTCGCCGAGCGCCTTGTTCAGCGCCTGTCCGAGCACAATGCCCGTGTCCTCGACGCTGTGATGCCCGTCCACATACAGGTCACCGGCCGTTTTGATCTGCATACTGATGCCGCTGTGCTTTGACATTGCGGTCAGCATATGGTCAAAGAAGCCGATACCGGTTTCAATCTGACTTTCGCCCTTTCCGTCCAGCCGGACGGTCACGGTGATCTGTGTTTCCTTTGTTTCGCGTGTCACTGTTGCCTCACGCATGATCTGTGCCTCCGTTTCATCGGCTGCCGCCGAGCGATTCATATTCGGCAAGCGCCTTCTGATATGCCGTTTCCGCCTTTGTGATCGCCGCCTGCTTCTGCTCCAGCGACAGAGAAAGCGTATTTGCGCGCTTTTTCTTGCTGTCGGCATCGCTGCGGCGCTGTTCCAGCTCCTTCCGGATTTTGGAGATGCTGTCAAAGTAGCTGCGGAACCGTTTTTCGTACTGATCGACGGTGAAGGTCTGCTCCGCGGAAAAGCTGAACACCTGTCCGTGCGAAACGGAATACTTCCCGCTCCGTCCGGCCGTGCAGACCGCAAAGCCCGTCGTCACATAATCCTCGTTGATGATATTGCGGTAATGTCCGCCGTTCTCCGCCTTTTCGTCGTCGTACCAGCCGGTGAACGGGTCTTTATAGTTCCATGAGAGATTTTCGCCGACCTGAAACTGCTGCGAGTGTGCCACCTTGCCGTCCGACCAGTTGAGGTTTGACTGCGCGATTGCCATCAGGCGGTCGGTGACAACCAGCGGCTTCAGACCGTGCTTTGCGCGGAGCTGATTGCATTCGCGCATCAGGTCAAAGCTCTTTTCCATATTGGAAAGCGAGGTCGCGTCCTGCTCGGTGCCGAGCTTGGTCGCGGATGCGTATTTTGCCGTTTTCAGCACCTTGACCGCATCCTCTGCCCCGACGAAGCTGAAAAAGCCGAGCGAACCCTGCCCGTACCGGTCAAGGTCGGGCTGATGCTCCGCGCTGTAGCTCTGATACGCCTGCTCGGCGGCGCGCTGCTGATCCAGCGCCGCCGTCAGCGACTGCCGGACGCCCTTTGCATCGGACTGCGCCGACTGAAGCGCCGTCAGCAGGCGGTCACACTTCTCCTTTGCGGCGGCGAGCTTTTTCTCATTCCGTGCGGTCTGCGTCTGCGCGGCGGCGGTGCTGCCCGTCGTCTGCACGGACTGTGCGGACTGCGTCGTACCGGATGTCTGCTCCGCCGTGCTGCTGCCGCCTGCCGCCGATGTTCCGGTTTTTGCCGCAGCGGCGGTGCTGTCTGCCGCAGAGGTTGTCTCCGCGGCCGGCTCCGTCAGCACGGTCTGTGAACCGGAAGCGGAACCGGTCACGCTCTGCACGGGGGAACTGTCAGAATCCGCCCTTCTGCCGCAGCCCGCACAGAGCAGGCCGCAGAGCAGCAGAGCTGCATATACTTTGCGTTTCACGGAAATCCCTCCTCCGCAGCGGCCGCCGGCTCAAGCCTCAAACAGCTCCGGATGCCGCTTCTGAAACAGTGCAAACACCGCATCAATGATTTCCTGCTCCTCAATTCCGCTGAACAGACAGTCCGCCGGATCGGCGGGATCGGGGTCGGCGCGCAGAATCAGAAACATCTCCGCGTCCTCGTCCGCAGGGAGCAGCACCGCGTAGTCGTCCTCCTGATACGGCACCACATCGAGCAGCGCAAAGCGAACCTCCGCGCCGTTCTCGTCCGTTAATACAATCACATCGTCATACATGGCAGCGTCCTCCCGCGGAAGCCGGCTCAGGCGGCAAGAAAATCAATCATGAAATCATACAGCATATGCAAAAAGACCGGCAGCAGCAGATTCTTATGCCGCAGAAAGCAGATGCTGACCAGCACGCTGAACAGCAGGATGCTGAGAAAGCCAAAGCCCGTGAACGCCGACGCCAGCATTCCCTTCCGGTACCAGCCGGGGAAATGGATCGAGAGGAACATCACGGCGTTGAGCGCGATCATCTTCCAGTCTTTTTCGTTCTTTGCCGTCGCATTGAGCAGCCAGCCGCGGAACACCGTCTCCTCGGTGATGCCGACGGCGATCAGATAGACCGAGCTGCTTGTCAGGAATTCGGGCGAAATGTGCAGCGTCCCGTGCAGGGTGCCGCGGAACAGCACTGCACCGCCGCTCAGCGCCGCGAACAGCAGCGTCCAGAACAGCACCGCCGGCAGCGGCACCTTCTGTGTGAACATCTGCCGGAGTCCGACGAACATTTCCGGCTCAAACTTCTTCACCAGCAGCAGCGCCGGCACGGTCCAGACCAGAATCTTGATCAGACATCTGACGGATTCCGTCAGAACGGTGTCTCCGAGCGCCGATTTCAGCGCCGGACTGATCCAGAGCGCCCAGCACGCCCAGACTGCGTAAAACAGGATAAAATGCAGGATGAGCGCCGGAATCCGCTTCGATGTCCGGCGCATCACCCCACTGTCATTCGGATGATTCACAGTGCAGCAAGCTCCTTATACTGCGTCTTCAGTGCCGGATAGATCTTCCGGTAGAGCTGATAGTAGTTTTCATAGACCGGAACGGCATCCGCATTCGGTGCACAGGTCTTGTCAGTGCCGATGATTGCCGCACAGGCCTCCGGCACAGACTTGTAGGCGCCGGTGCCGACCATTGCGAGGATGGCGACGCCGAGCGCCGGGCCTTCCTTCGATTTGGTCGTCTGAATCGGGCAGTTGAAGAGGTCGGCGAGCATCTGCCGCCACAGCGGGGACGAGCCGCCGCCGCCGCAGGCCATCATGCTGTCCACATCAATCTTCATTTCGCGGAAGACTTCGAGGCAGTCACGGAGCGAATAGGTCACGCCCTCCATGACGGCGCGGAGCAGATCACGCTTCTGGTGCATGGCGGAGAGGCCGAAGAACACGCCTCTTGCGTTCGCGTCGAGATGCGGCGTGCGCTCGCCCATCAGATAGGGCAGATACAGCAGGCGGTTCGCGCCGATCGGTGACTGCTCCGCCTCCTTGTCCATCAGGTAGTATTCGTCCACGCCCATGCCCTTTGCGGTCTGCTTTTCGGCATCGCAGAAATTGTCGCGGAACCATTTGAGGGAAAGACCCGCACCCTGCGTCACGCCCATGACATGCCAGCAGCCCGGCACGGCGCAGCAGAAGGTGTGGACTCTGCCCTTGGGATCAATCGAAATCCTGGAGCTGTGCGCAAACACGACGCCGGAAGTACCGATC
>JAFPQL010000054.1 GCA_017414145.1 Oscillospiraceae bacterium
GGACGGGCTGTATCATCAGAAATATGACTACCCGCCGGAGATGATGCTCAGCCATTCGTTTTTCATGCGGCATACGGAGGAGTTTTACCGGTTCTACCGCGACAAGATGCTGTTTCTGGACGCCGAGCCGAATGCCGCGCACAGAAAGCTCGCGCAGTGGGAGCAGGAGGGGCGGCTGAACGCGGTCATCACACAGAACATCGACGGGCTGCATCAGAAGGCCGGCAGCCGGAAGGTGCTGGAGCTGCACGGCAGCGTCCTGCGCAACACCTGCATGGACTGCGGCAAAGCATATCCGGTCACCGCGATCACGGAGTCTGAGGGGCTGCCGCGCTGTCCGCAATGCGGCGGGCTCATCAAGCCCGATGTCGTACTGTATGAGGAATCGCTGGACAGTGCCGTGCTTGAGGAGGCCGTGCGCTGCATCCGCGAGGCCGATGTCATGATCATCGGCGGCACCTCGCTGGCGGTCTATCCCGCCGCGGGACTGGTGCATGCTTTCCGCGGCAGTACGCTGGTGCTGATTAACCGCGATGTGACGCCGCTGGATGCGCGTGCGGACATTGTCGTCCACGCGAACATCGGCGAGGTCTTTTCCGCGCTGTGAAGCGGGCTTCTTTTGTGAGGATTCATCATAAAAAGTTGCAATCGCTTATTGCATTTTTCCGGAAAGTAGGTATAATAGAATTCAGAATGGGGAAAATGCCATTCCTGCACATCCGGGAGACCGGCAGCCGTGCAGCAAACAAAGAGGGGGAATACCATGAGAAAATCGGGAAAACGGATTGCCGCGGCGGCTGCGGCAGTGACGCTCTGCTGTACGACGGGTGCGTATCCGTCCGCGGCGGCGCGTGCGGCTTACGGCGCCGGCGGAAACGGCAAGGCGATTATGGAGTATCTGGACCGGGGCATTTACGCGGTCAGATCCGGCAGCGGAATGTTCGTGAGCTGGCGCTTCAACGCCGATGACGCGGACGACGCCGAGTTTCAGCTTTACCGCGACGACCAGCTTATCTATACGAGCAAGGCGGGCGACCCGACCTGCTATCAGGACGCGGGGGGCAGCGCATCGTCGCGCTATCGTGTGGATACCGTCTCCGGCGGCAGTGTGATCTCGTCCGAGGGATGCCGGTTTACATCCGGCACGAATTACTTTGACATTCCGCTCGATGTTCCCGCAGGCGGCATCATCAACGGCGAGGCTTATTCCTATTCGCCGAATGACTGCTGTGTCGGTGATGCGGACGGCGACGGACAGTATGAGATCTTCGTCAAGTGGGATCCGTCCAATTCCAAGGACAATTCGCAGGTGACCGACCGCAATAAGGGCATACAGGGCGTCACGGCCAATGTCCTGATCGACTGCTATACGCTGACGGGCAAAAAGCTCTGGCGCATTGATCTTGGAAGAAACATCCGTGCCGGTCAGCATTACACGCAGATGGCGGTCGCGGATTTTGACTGCGACGGCAGGGCGGAATTTGTCACCAAGACCTGTGACGGCACCGTGGACGGCGTCGGCAATGTCATCGGCAACAGCAGCGCAAATTATGTCGATGATGCGGGTACTGTGCTGAAGGGGCCGGAATACATGACGCTCTTTGACGGTCTGACGGGTGCGGCGCTCGATACGATCGAATTTCCGGTGCTCCGCGGTGACGCGACGAGCAATACGGCAAAGAGCACATGGGGCGACAATTACGGCAACCGCTGCGAACGCTACAACTGCGCGATTGCGTATCTGGACGGCGTACATCCGTCCCTGATCTACGGCAGAGGCTACTACACCAGACTGACGCTCTCCGCGGTGGATGTCCGCGATAAGAAGCTGGCCAGGCGCTGGGTGTTTGACACGGGATTCAATTCAAACAACCCCGCATACGGCTGCGGCAATCACAATGTGATGGTCGCGGACTTTGATAACGACGGCAGGCAGGAGGTCTGCATGGGCGCCTGCTGCATCGACGATGACGGCAGTCTGCTCTGGTCCACGAAACAGGGACACGGCGACGCCATGCACATCGGTGACCTTGACCCCCAGCACGAGGGGCTGGAGGTGTTCCTCTGCCATGAGGGCGGAAACTACGGCATCTCTCTGGTGGACGGCAGAAACGGCCAGCTTCTCTGGCACTATGACGGCGACAAGGATACCGGACGCTGCTGCGCTGCAAACTGTATTCCCGGAAACGGCGGCGCGGAGTTCTGGGGCTCCAGACCGGCCGGCGCAGTGTATGATGCGAAGGGCAAGCAGATCGGAAACCGGCAGCCCGCGACGAATTTCGTGATGTACTGGGACGGCGATCTGGAACAGGAGCTGCTGAATGACATTGCGATCAGCAAGATGACCGCGCCGAATCAGTTTGCGGACATCTTCAAGGCAACGGGTTGTGCATCCAACAACGGCACGAAAGCGGTTCCCTGCCTGACTGCCGACATCTTCGGCGACTGGCGCGAGGAGCTTGTACTCAGAACCGCGGACAACGCCCGCCTGCGCATTTTCTGTACGGCGGACAAGACCGATTACCGCCTGACGACACTCATGCACGATATGCAGTACCGGATGCAGGTCGGCTGCGAGCAGTCCTCTTACAATCAGCCGCCGCATCCGAGCTTCTGGCTCGGCACGGGCGACCCGCTGCCTGCCCGCCCGGACATCAGGCTGAACAACACCCCGCCGGAGCCTGTCAGCGGCCGGTACATCAAGGATCTCAAGGTCACGGACTATGCAAATCTCGCAGGCTGGGGGATTGCGGAGGAGCTCAGAACCGGTACGGCCGTGTTCGGCGACCGCGACTACTCTTATGTGACGGTTCCCGGCGAGCTGAACGGTGCAGAATATCTGCGGACTGCGTGCAGCTCCAAGAACACGGACGCCGATCTGGCGGAGTTCAAGGCAGGAGCGGATCTTATGGTCTATGTGCTGGCGGATACCCGTCTTGAAGCGAACGGCCTGCCTGCATGGCTGTCCGGCTGGACGCGCACCGATCTGACTGCTGAAACCGACAACGGTGTGACCTTCCGCGCCTACCGCAAACAGTTTGCGGCAGGGGAGACCGTACAGCTCGGCACAAACGGCATGAGCGGCAATGTGGTCAATTATACCGCGGCGGTGCTGCCCGCTCCCGCCGAAACGACGACCACCACAACGGAAACCACGACGACGACGGAGACAACGGCCGACGAAACCACGGCAAGCGCGGCGGAGCGGCTGATGCCCGGCGATGTCGATGTCAACGGCAGGGTACAGATTGCGGATGCGGTGCTGCTGGCACGGTATCTGGCGGAGGATTCGGTGACCGTGACGGTGACCGGTCTGCTGAATGCGGAGCTGGACGGCGATCCGTCCGGACTGACTTCCGCCGATCTCAGCGTCCTGCTGCAATATCTTGCGGGGAACGCGCCCCTGAACTGAGGTTCGGAGCGGCGCGGAACCCGTCCGGACAAAAAGGAGGAATTCACCATGGTAACAGTCAGATCTTACAGCGAGCTTGCAGCGGCAGTGCGCCGCGATGAAGTGATGCTGCATCTGGAGGGCGAGGCAAAATACTTCTATGAGAAGTATGTCGGAGACACCCTCGGCGGCGGACTGGTCGGTGCCGTGCCGGGGCTGCTGCTCGGCGGGCCGGTCGGCGCCGTGCTGGGCGGTGTGCTCGGCGCAGCGGTCAGCGGAAATGTCAACACGGACTATTCCGAGCGGGAGATCGCACGGTTTCTGCTCCGGTATTACCGCAAGACCAGCACCGGCATCACCTTTGTGGAGCTGACGCACCGCTGAATCTGTGCAGCCGGTTCCGAAAGGGGAATCCGGACAACACCGACCCTTATCACGATAGAACTGTGAACAACACGGCGCCGCCGGATCATTTCCGGCGGCGCCGTTGCTTGCTGAAAATAGTTTTCGATCATCTGTCAAAAGCAGAGCCCCCGTGTTATGAATCCTTCGGAGACGCTTCTTCTGCCGGCTGTCGCTGCCGCCATTTCAGGACAGCCGTCCCGATGATGATGACATATCCGGCGATGCTGAGCCAGTCGGGTCG
Organism: Oscillospiraceae bacterium; assembly: GCA_017414145.1. The sequence continues at coordinate 4,038 of JAFPQL010000054.1, forward strand.
CTGATGCAGGAACAGGAACCCGAAGATTGCCGCAAAAATCACAATCGAAAAATCGTAGACCGAAATCTCCTTTGCGGGCGCGCAGGCATAGGCGCGTGTGATGAAAATCTGTCCGCCTGCGGCAGCGATGCCGGTCAGGACGAGAAACAGCCATTGCCGCGGCGTCATCGGCACATAGCGGAGCAGGAGATTCGGCAGCAGCATCAGTGTCGTAAATCCGGAGAAAAACGCAACAATGATCATGCTGTTCTCGCCGCGCATTCCGAGCTTCCGGACATTGGCATAGGCGAGGCCTGCCCCGAAGCCGCCCGCAATGCCGGCGAGCGCCGGCAGAAACACCATGCCGAAGGACGGCTTTGCGACGAGCATTGCGCCGCCGAATGCGATGATGACCGCGAGCCATTCCTTCACAGAGGCTTTTTCATGCAGCAGGAAGTAGGAGAAGATGATCGCAAAAAACGGAGACAGCTTGTTGAGCATCGACGCGTCCGAAATGGCCATATGATCGACCGCATAGAAGTTGCAGACCATGCCGAGCCCGCCGGCGACGGACCGCAGAAGCAGGTATTTCAGATTGCCCTTCCCGATTCTGAGGGGCGTTTTTGTCCGGATGAGTGAGGAACCGGCAATCAGCAGCGCAAAGAAATTGCGGAAGAAGCATTTTTGCAGGGTCGGGACATCGCCCGTCAGCCGGATAAAGAGATTCATCAGCGCAAAGCAGAACGCTGAACAGAGAATGAACAGAATGCCGCGCCGTTTGGCTGATGCGGAGATCTGCTGCAAGGAAATCCCTCCCGATGACAAAGTTCAGGTCTATTATACCGCATTTTGCGCGGATTTGCAAGCGGCGGGCGGACGCTTTGCAAAAAACAGGAAAATCACTTGCATTGCAGCGGAAAATATGGTATAATAATATGGTTATGGAAACTGAACAACGGAGGGATACCTTTTGACTACGAGAGAGGAGATCTCCCGGCGCCGCACCTTTGCGATCATCTCGCATCCGGACGCCGGTAAGACCACACTGACCGAAAAGCTCCTGCTCTACGGCGGGGCGATTTCGATGGCGGGTGCCGTCAAGGGCAAGAAGAACGCCCGCCACGCCGTTTCGGACTGGATGGAAATTGAAAAGCAGCGCGGTATTTCCGTCACCTCGTCCGTCATGCAGTTTGAGTATGACGGCTGCTGCATCAACATCCTCGACACGCCCGGACATCAGGACTTTTCCGAGGATACCTACCGCACGCTGATGGCAGCTGATGCCGCGATCATGGTCATCGACGCGGCAAAGGGCGTTGAGCCGCAGACCAGAAAGCTCTTCAAGGTCTGCGTCATGCGGCATATCCCGATTTTCACCTTCATCAACAAAATGGACCGCGAGTCCCGCAACCCTTTTGATCTGCTCGACCAGATTGAAAACGAGCTCGGCATCCGGACCTATGCGGTCAACTGGCCGATCGGCTGCGGAAAGGATTTCCGCGGCGTGTTTGACCTTGAAACGCGGCATATTCTCTCCTTTGAGGCGACCGGCGGACAGCACACCGTCTCGCAGACCGAGGTGACGCCGGAGGATCCGGCACTTGCCGCCCTGATCGGCAAGGACAATCACGCGCAGCTTGCAGAGGACATTGAGCTGCTGGACGGCGCATCCGAGGACTTTGATCTGGAGGCGATTCAGTCCGGTACGCTGTCTCCGGTGTTTTTCGGCTCAGCACTGACCAATTTCGGCGTGGAGCCGTTCCTCAGACGCTTTCTGGAGCTGACGCCGCCGCCCCTTGCCCGTATGGCGGAGGGCGAGACGGTCTCGCCGTTTGACGACCATTTCTCCGCGTTCGTGTTCAAGATTCAGGCGAATATGAACAAGGCACACCGTGACCGTGTGACCTTCCTGCGCATCTGTTCGGGCAAGTTCACGCGGGACATGGAGGTGTACCATGTGCAGGGCGACAAGAAAATGCGCCTCTCGCAGCCGCAGATGATGATGGCGGAGAACCGTGAGATCATCGACGAGGCATATGCCGGCGATATCATCGGTGTGTTCGATCCGGGTCTGTTTTCGATCGGCGATACGATCTGTTCGCCCGGTCACCGCCTGAAATTTGACGGCATCCCGACCTTTGCGCCGGAGCATTTTGCCAGAGTGCGCCACAAGGACACGATGAAGCGCAAGCAGTTTGTCAAGGGCGTCATGCAGATTGCAC
>JAFPQL010000055.1 GCA_017414145.1 Oscillospiraceae bacterium
CGCTTTGCGATCTGACCGACGAGACGCTCGCCGGTTTTGGAAACTGCAACGACAGACGGGGTGGTTCTCGCACCCTCTGCGTTCGGGATGACGACGGCATTGCCGCCCTCCATCACAGCGACGCAGGAATTGGTTGTACCGAGGTCGATACCGATAATCTTGCTCATAACTGTTACCTCCCAATGATTGATCAAACCGGAACTCTCCGGAGCTTCCCCTGCTTACTGTTCGGGTTCCTCAGGAAATTCCCAGATCTTGATGCCTGATTTCAGTGCGGCGACAAACTCGCTGAAAAAGCCCTTGGCTTTTGCCGAAGGAAACGGGCCGATCTTGACCTCATGGTCACGGTTCTCGTGCACGGCACTGACGAGCACGAAGAAATACCGGTTGGTTTCATAGTCGTAATCCAGCGTCACCGTATCAAAGCGATCCAGATTATACATGGTATCCTGCCGTTTCAGCCACATAAAACACCCTTCTTTCAGTCAGACTGTCAGTCAGCGCTAGTTCGCAACGGAGACCATTGCGCAGCGGATGATGCGCTCGCCGATGCGGTAGCCCTTCTGATACACCTCGCAGACCGTGCTTTCGTCGAAGTTCTCGTCCTCGACCTGCCGGATCGCGTTGTGAACCTTCGGGTCAAAGTGCTCGTTCAGCGCGGGGATTTCCTCGACGCCGAGCTTTGCGAGAATGCCGGCCATCTGCTGGTGAATCTTCTCCATGCCGGCGCGGTAGGCATCGTCCGTGCAGGGCGACTCCATGGCGCGGTCAAAGCTGTCGATCATCGGCAGCAGCTCGCCGACCGTCTTGGCGACGGCATCGAGATAGGTCTCTGATTTTTCCTTTGCGGTGCGCTTGCGGTAATTGTCAAACTCCGCAAACAGCCGCATATATTTGTCTTTTTCGGCCTGAAGCGCCGTTTCCAGCGGGTCGGCCTCTATGATTTCCGGCTCCCCGTCATCGGTTTCGCCGAACGGCTCCTCCTCATCGGGTTCTGCCGGAGCAGCGCCCGCCGGTTCCTCCGCCGTGTCATTTTCGGCGGTGTCATGCAGGCCGCTTTCCTCAAGCGATTCGTAATCCTCGCAGCCGTCCGCGTCGCGGATCTCGTCGTCTGTCATGCGTTGTCATCCTCCTTTTTCTCGGAAATCAGCTCCGTGATTTTCTGCGTGAAATATTCCAGATACGGAATCACCTTCGCGTAATCCAGCCGCATCGGACCGATGATGCCGAGGCCGCCGGCATCTCTGCCGTCCTTGCGGTAACGCCCGACGATCATGCTGGAATTGCCGATGACAAAGGTCGGATTCTGCCCCTGCCGTGCCTCGTCGCTGAACATGACATGGATGCCGCTGAAGGTACTGTTGAGCAGCGGCATGATGACATCCTGATGCTCCATGAACTCCACGATATCCTGTGTTTCCAGCTCACCGCAGGTCAGCAGGTTGCGCGTGCCGTTGACAGTCAGCTCCTGCCGCATCATATCGCGGCTCAGCTCGTAAAGCCCCTGCATCAGCGGCGCCAGCGTCGCCATGTAGGTTCCCATCGCGGTGATGAGCTGCTCGAACAGCTCCGGCGACAGCTCGCCGAGCGAAATGCCGTGCAGATGCTCCGTCAGGAACGCGGTAAAGAACGAAAGCTGTTCCTCGTTCAGATCAAATTCCAGCCGGCACGCCTTGTTCTTGATGCTGCCCGCGGAAGTAATCAGCAGGATCACATACAGCCGCTTGCCGGTCGGGATGACCTCGACCTTGGAGATCACCGAGAATTCCGGCGCCGCATTGACGGCCACCGCGGCACATTTCGTGATCTCGGCCAGCGCGGTCGTCGCGGACTGAATCAGCAGCTCCTCCGTCAGCGGCGTGTCCTCTGGGAACATCCCGTCCAGACGCTGCCGTTCCTCCGGCGGAAGCCCCTGCCCGTGCATACATCGTTCGATATAGACTTTATAGCCCTGAAAGGTCGGCACTCTGCCCGCCGAGGTATGGGGCTGCTCCAGCAGACCGAGCTGCTCGAGCACCGCCATATCGTTTCGGATTGTCGCGGCAGAGACATGAATATCAGGCAGCGCAGCAATGGCTTTGGAACCGACTGGTTCACCGGTCGTCACATACTCATCGACCACCGCCGCCAGAATCCGGAGCTTGCGGTCATCCATCTGCTGCACACCTCCTCTTTTTCATGCGTTTCGCAGACTGTTTTTTGATGTGCTAGCACTCTGTCTCTCCGAGTGCTAAACATAAGATACCACTTTTTCCGGAACTTGTCAAGCGTTCCCACGGCTTTTTCACAAACTTCGTCATTCTGCATAATTATTCTGATTCCCCGGCGAATTCGCACAGCGTTTTTCCGAACCGCTGCACACACCCTTTCCCGCTCCTGCGCGATTTCTGCCGGATGCCCGTCCGGAATGCGCTTTTTCTCTGCGATTGCTTGACAGCATCGGGGAAATGTGGTAGAATAGTATCCGGCAGAATCAACCGCATAGCATAATATTATAGTATCGAACAGGTGCCGGCGCAGTGCGGCACACCGGAGGGATCAGTTTGACAGTCGAGATCAACGGATTATCCGTCAATTACGAATGCTTTGAACCGGCGGTTCCCGAAACGGACACCGTCGTCTTTGTGCTGCACGGCTGGGGCGCAAACCTCAATGTCTACCGCAGCATCGCGGCCGTCACCGCGGCGAAATACCGCACCGTACTCTTTGATTTTCCGGGCTTCGGCCAGAGCGATGAGCCGAAGGAGCCGTGGGATGTCTCGCAGTTTACGAAACTGGCAATCCGCTTCATTGCGCACTTTCAGTGCCGGCGCGTCATCCTGATCGGGCATTCGTTCGGCGGGCGTGTCACAATTAAAATGTGTACGGAATTCCGCGAAAAACTCCCCTTTGAAATTGAGAAAATCATCCTGACCGACAGTGCGGGCATCCGCCCGAAGCGTTCGCTGAAATCGAAATGCCGCACGCGGGTCTACAAAATCTCCAGATGGTTTGTGCAGCTCGCACCCGTCAGAAAGCTCTATCCGGATGCGCTGGGCATTCTGCAAAAGAAGTTCGGTTCGGCGGATTACGCCGCCGCGTCCCCGATGATGCGGCAGTGCCTCGTCAAAACCGTCAACGAGGATCTGTCGGCGCTTCTGCCGCAGATTCAGGTGCCGGCACTGCTGATCTGGGGCGACAGGGACACCGCGACGCCGCTTGCCGACGGACAGCGCATGGAGCGCGAGATCAAGGGCTCAGGGCTCGTGACGCTCAGCGGTGCGGGACATTTCTCTTTCCTCGATCAGCCTGCTGTCTACGCCGCAGTTCTGCGGTCATTCCTCGAAATTGGTGCATGATATGAAGATTACTCATCTGATCGCGGCGCTGCTTGCCCTCGCCGGCACGGTCATCAGCTTTTTCAAGTATGTCCACATCTTTCAGCTCAATTCCTATAAAATGCCGGAGCAGCTCAAATGGACACGGACAAATCCGGGCCGGCTGCTCCCCCACTGGATTGCCGCAATTCTGGCGGTCATCGCGCTGCTGACGCACCGCCTGCCGTTCCTGATTGCGGAAGCGGTGCTGCTGGCGCTCTTTCTGCCGGCAGTCCGGCCGCCGAAAAAGGCGAAAAAGCCGCTCGTCATGACGCCGCGTGTCATCCGGCTGACCGTC
>JAFPQL010000056.1 GCA_017414145.1 Oscillospiraceae bacterium
AATGCGCTTGCCGGTGCCGTCGCCCGCGCCGTAATGCTTTTCGACATACCGCACACGGGAGCGCTTGCCGACATAAAACCGGTGAATGCCGTCATGCTCGGAATCCTGCGTGCCGCAGTTGTCGATGCCGCAGCCCGCGACAATCAGCACATCGCAGTCCTCTCCGATGAAAAAGTCGTTGTAGACCGTTTCTTTGAGGCCGCTCTCGCTGAGGACGACCGGAATATGCACGCTCTCGTTCCGGGTGCCGGGTCTGATGCGGATGTCGATGCCGCTGCCCTCCGTTTTGCTCTGAATCTCGATATTCGCAGTGGACTGTCTGCCGACGGACTGACCGTTTGCGCGGAAATTGTACGCGCCCTCCGGAACCTCGTGCAGGTCGGCGATCTCGGCGAGAAGCTGCTGCTGAATCGCGTCCATGTTCATCATGCCTGATTTCCTCCGTTCATGCGCTCACAGGGGTTGACCGCGTAATTCGTGCCGGTAATCGCCGGAAGAACCTCGTCGCGGGAGCCCTTCCGCAGCACGGCGCCGTCCGAGATGACGACGATCTCGTCTGCGATATTCAGGATCCGCTCCTGATGCGAGATGACAACGATCGTGCGGTTCTTTTCCGTATGGCGCATCTGCTCGAAGATGCGGATGAGGTTCTGGAAGCTCCACAGGTCGATGCCCGCCTCAGGCTCGTCAAAGAGCGCGAGCTTCACATCCCGTGCCAGAACGGTCGCAATCTCGATGCGTTTTAATTCTCCGCCGGAGAGCGAGGCATTGACCTCGCGGCGGATATAGTCCTTGGCGCAGAGCCCGACCTCCGACAGCCATTCGCAGGCCTCTGAGACAGAGAGCGTCCGCCCCGCCGCAATGCGCATCAGGTCAAGCACCGTCAGGCCTTTAAAGCGCACGGGCTGCTGAAAGGCGAAGCCGATGCCCATGCGGGCGCGCTCCGTGATGCTCTTGTCCGTGATGTCGGTGCCGTCCAGAATGATCTGACCGCCGGTGCTTTTCTCAATTCCCGCGATCAGCTTCGCAAGCGTGGATTTTCCGCCGCCGTTCGGGCCGGTGATGACAACGAACTTTCCGTCACCGACTGTCAGGTCGAGGTCGCGGATGATCTCCGCCTGTGTGCCGTTATTTTCTGCACTGAATGATAAATGCCGAAGCTCCAGCATTTTCAGCACTCCTTCCTTGATTGTGGGGGAAATTGCCGGACAAAGGCAGTCCGGCGGTCTTTATTATAACACATTGACCGGCAAAAAGCAAGTGCGCGGAAGCGGGCGCCGTCAGCGGTGCGAAAACAATCTGCACAAAAAGCGTACCCCGCTTTTATGCAGGTTTCCAAAAAATCAATTCTGGGAGGATACGGTATTGACAAACCGGAAATACGATGTTATAATTGTAATATATATACTGCATCTAAGCGGCACATTTTATCAACCCAAAACATTCATCCAAAAACATTCATCCCAACAACGGAAAGGAGAACTGTACTATGAAAAAATGTCCGTACTGCGGCGCAGAATACTACGACGGGGCAACGCAGTGCCCGTCCTGCCGCAAAACACTGGAAGAAACAGTCAGTCCGCTGTATGACGCTCCGGAAGGCGCTTCCGGCGGCCGTGCGGGCTTCGCGGTCGCCTCGCTCGTGCTCGGCATCATCGCCGTCATCTGCAACTGCGGCCTGTACGGCTTTGCTCTGCCGTGCGGCATCATCAGCATCGTTCTGGCGGCGGTTGCCATGAAACGGAACTACGCCGGCAGAGGCATGGCCGTCGCCGGACTGGTGCTCGGCATCATCGCCATCAGTCTCGGCATCCTCGCACTGATTATGGGCGGCGCGATGTTCCTGACACTCAAGAACTTCTTCGGCGATATGAGCAGCGTGACGGTCAGTATTCAGTGAGCGCACATCCGGGCGCCGCTGGTTCCGGATGTGTTCCGGCCGCTGTCCGCGGGAACAGGGTTATGATTCCCGCACTGTGACAATGTTATTCCGTGTCCCCGGTGCCGCAAAAGGCCGCCGGGGACTTTTTTCGTCCTGCGCACCCCGCGGCTCTGCCCCCGTGATCAATCCGTTCCGGACACCTTTGCGGATTTTTGTGCGAAGCGGTGAAATTTCGGCAAATCGTACTCTCCCTCTTGCTTTTTTTCGTTCTATGCAGTATAATATATGGTGTATGTTTATGCGCGTCCGCCGGTTCAGCCGTCCGGTGCGGCGCAGCAGGGAGGATTGAGCGCTTTGACGGAACAGAAGCTGATTTCGGTCATCGTACCGTGCTATAACGAGGAGGAAGTGCTGCCGCTTTTCTATGCGGAAATCACGAAGGTTTCCGCGCAGATGCAGGCGCAGTATCCGGAGCTGGTCTTTGAATTCCTGTTCATCGACGACGGCTCAAAGGACAGAACCCTCGCCGGTCTGCGGGAGCTGTCGCGCAGCGATTCCCGCGTGCGGTATATCTCGTTTTCCCGCAATTTCGGCAAGGAAGCCGGCATCTACGCCGGACTCTCCAACGCAAAGGGCGACTACTGCGTCGTCATGGATGCCGACTTGCAGCACCCGCCGGCATTTCTGCCGACGATGTACGAAGCGGTCCGCAGCGGACAGTATGACTGCGCCACGACCCGCAGAGTCAGCCGCGCCGGCGAATCGAAGGTGCGCTCGTGGTTCGCAAGACTGTTTTACCGGATCATGAACAAGATCTCGCAGACAGAGATCGTGGACGGCGCACAGGATTTCCGCTTCATGACGCGGCAGATGGTCGATGCGGTGCTCTCGATGACCGAGTACAACCGCTTTTCCAAGGGCATCTTCTCGTGGGTCGGCTTCCGCGTCAAGTATCTGGAATATGAAAATGTCGAGCGCGCAGCCGGCACGACGGCGTGGAGCTTCTGGGGTCTGTTCCGCTATTCGATTGAGGGCATCATCGGCTTTTCGACCGCGCCGCTCACCGTCTCCGTCATCCTCGGACTGCTCTCGTGCCTGATCGCACTGATTATGATTGTCGTCACGGTCGTCAAGAAGCTCTGCTTCGGCGAGCCGGTGGACGGCTATCCGACGACGATCTGCTCGATCTTCTTCCTCGGCGGGCTCCAGCTTTTCTGCACGGGCATCGTCGGGCTGTATCTCTCCAAGACCTATCTGGAGGTCAAGCACCGCCCGATCTATCTCGTCCGCGAGACGGAGGAGAGCCGCGACCGATTTGCTGCCGCGGACGAAGCGGCGGAAAAGCCGGAAGCATAACCGGCTTCCCATTCTGATGCAAAGGAGCTGCCGCCGATGAACAGCCGGATGAAAATTCTGATTCTTGTGCTGCTGACGGCAGTGCTGTGCCTGAGCGTCGCCGTCGCATCGCACACGCTCTCCGACACCGACCTGTCCGATCAGACGGCGGAGAGCGGCAAACAGGAAACAGAACGGACATCGGAGCTGTTTATCGAGAACGGGTCATGGGGCGTCCGGACACCCGGCGGCAGAGTGCTGGTGCAGCCGCTGTGGCATCATCTCCGCCTCATGAACGATGAGGTGCTGATCGCGTACCGGCAGACGCCGGAGGGCATCCGCTGCGGGCTGATCCGCATGAACGGCGAGCTGCTCGTCCCGCTGATCTACAGCGACTTCACGCGCAAGGCGGAGGACCTCTGGATCGCCGACTTCGTCGAAAACGGCGCATCGCGCACACATATCTATCACGACGACGGCTCCCGCTGGACGGACATCGCCTGGGAAATCTGTGAGATGGACGGCGAAACGCTCCTGCTGGGCAGAAACGGCGATACGATTCAGAGCAAGCTGACAAACGGGCGTCTGGTCCGCACCGGCTGGCATTCCGCACATAAAATCGGGCTGCATTCCCTGATCATGGATCTCAGCGAGGCACAGCTTGCGTCCGCGCCCGATCCGGAGACGCTCACGCGCCTCGGAAATGCCGCCGCGGCATATCTCACCTATTTATTCATCGACGAAAGCACGCTGGATACCGAGCTGTTCTCCGGCGAGGACACCGCCTCACTGGCAGCGGCAGGCCGGTACCGGAACTGCTTTTTGCAGGACGCCCGCGTCACCCGTCTCCGGCTCAGGGAGACAGCGGGCTTTCCGACTTATTATTTACAGATCGGGGCCACCTACCGCCGCAGCGGCGCGGACGACAAAGCCGAGGAGATTCGCACGGCTATGTATCTCACCGTCAGCCGGAACGCAGCGGGTGCATATACCTACAGCGGCTTCTACGACGCCCAGCTTGCGGCGGCCGGAATCAACCGCTGAATTCTCACCGAGAAAGGACGGCATTTCATGAAAAAAGTAGCAGTCATCATGGGCAGTGACAGCGATTTCCCTGTTGTCAAAAATGCGCTGACCGAATTAAAGAGCTTCGGTGTTCCGTTTGAGGCGCGTGTGATGAGCGCACACCGTTCCCCCGCACTGGCCGCGGATTTCGCGGAGCACGCGGCGGGAAACGGCTTCGGCGTCATCATCTGTGCGGCGGGCATGGCGGCGCATCTCGCGGGCGTCATCGCCGGACACACCACGCTGCCGGTCATCGGCATTCCCTGCAAGGGCGCAGCACTTGAGGGCATGGACGCGCTGCTGGCAACCGTCATGATGCCGCCCGGCATTCCGGTTGCGACCGTCGCCGTAGACGGCGCGAAGAACGCGGCGATTCTCGCAGTGCAGATGCTGGCGCTCTCTGACGAAGGCCTCGCCGCGCAGCTCATTGCGCGCAAGGCGGAGATGATTGCCGGCGTCGAGAAGAAAAATGCCGCTTTGCAGGAAAAAATTGCGGCGCTGTAAGGAGGAAGCCATATGCTGAAAGGCGCACTGAGAGATATGTTCAGCACGACAACCGATCCGAACGCCCCGCGCTTTGAACTGGTCAAAACGGATGTGGTCGGCGGGAGAACCCTGCTGATTCTGCGCGATTCCGTAACTGCCGTCCTGTATGTGACCGGCACGGGCGACAACTGCCCGCTGACGCCGCTCATTTACGCGTCCGGCACGCCCGCGACGGCTTCGGCCCCGAAAGCGGAATAATCTGTTCCCGATCACCGCAGTGCGGTGTGTATCTGATATCAATGCGGGATATCCCCGCACGGAAAATGTTTAGGAGGAATCTGAAAATGGCGAATGTGACAAAAGGCGAGCAGCTCTACGAGGGCAAGGCAAAGAAGGTTTTTGCAACCTCTGATCCCGATCTCGTGATCGTGTCCTACAAGGACGACGCGACCGCGGGCGACGGCGCAAAGCGCGGCACGATTGCCGGCAAGGGCGTCATCAACAACCGCATGACGAACTATATGTTCTCCCTGCTCGAAAAGGAGGGCATCCCGACGCATCTGGTCGAGGAGCTTTCTGACCGCGACACGCTGGTCAAGAAGGTCGAGATTGTCCCGCTGGAGGTCATCGTCCGCAATGTGGCAGCCGGCAGCTTCTCCAAGCGCATGGGCGTCGAGGAGGGCAAGGCGCTGCTCTGCCCGATTCTCGAATTCAGCTACAA